>QIAP01000013.1 GCA_003225075.1 Acidobacteriota bacterium
TTCAAGACGGGATCGCTGCAGCGCGACAAGTTACCTCAAACTGGAAAAGCTTGCTCTGGCTCAGGAGTATCGGGCCCGGATGCAGGCGGCTCGCCAGCGGTTCGCACTGATTCGGAGCAGCCTTACAGCATTAAGCCTCGAGGATGCAAAAGCACAGATGGCGCTGTCGCAGCGTCTCCTCGATGGGATTGAGCATAGCATCCAAGAGTCACTCGATGGCCCCGATGGACCAGACCAGGATCATGATTTTCCGCATCGTTTAGTGTTCAGTCGCGTGGTGCAGGAGCCCGAATTCGCCTTCGGGCTGGGGACTCCGCCAACGAACTCAGCCTCAATTGGCAAAGGCAGGCAACAACATATTTGGCTTCATTGACGCTGTTTGCCATCGCCTTATACCTTTTCGGACAGTCATTGAGTATGGGCCGCACTCGTGCTGCCTTCATCCTGGTTTTCTTCAGTTGCGGATTGGTGTTGCTGGGCATTATCTCTTCCACCGTCGTTGCATGTGAATCTGTTAACCCGGAAAGCGGTCCCACCCCACAGCAATGCCATGATGAACACACTTCCGGCAATGATCTAGCCACCGAGGCCGCGCGCCACTATTCGAGAGGCCGTGCGTTGATGGAAACTTACCAGGAAGATGGTAATAAGCTACGGGACGCGGTAAGAGAGTTTAATTGTGCGGTTGCCCTTCGCCCTACTTTTGCCTTCGCTAACTACTATCTTTCCTTGGCGACATCGTTCCAGGGCACCCCACAGTTGAGTGAAGGCGGATTTGTGAGCATTACATCGAAGAATTCTCTTCCAAACATTGCCGACCACGAGCAAAAGGCTTTAGCAGTGTTGAATCAGCAGCGCTTCGCAATCTCGCCCGCGATTCAGAGCAACCTTGGTTTTGATACCTCACTGCTCGGTCTCGCCCGACCAGATTCCAAGGCTCTTGATCACAGCGTGACAGCCGCTCAGCTTGCGGTCGCCCTTAGCGATACCGACCCAGTACTTAACTTCAACTTGGCCGCGGCGCTTCTTGCCCACCGCCAGTTGTCTCAAGCCCTTCTTTCTTATAAGAAAGCCACAAATCTAGTCGGCTGCGGTCAGGCTGACCTCATAGGAGACGCAATAACTGATCTCCACGTCGTTCTGCGTTACTGTCGCGGGGTGATTCCGGAACCTTATTGTCGTCAACTCGAAGCAGAAGCTCCCAAACTCAAGGTCGCCCTGGCTGCGGCTGCATGGCCGCCAGGGGTTTGGCTCCAAGACTCAAATATTTCGAACCTTGATTTGATTGCTTTTCCCAGCGGGATCGGTTGGTCCGCTCAACTGCATAACGTGCATCTAGACCGCGATGTGCTCGCGGTGATTTGGTACGCTCGGGACGGCGATTGGGATGTGTGGAGAGTTTTGCCCGCGATTTCAGGACCGCCCGATCCCGAGAATGTGTCCGAGACTGCCGATCGCATCTATCAATTCAGGTCGCATCTGAAGGCAAGGCAAGAGCATACTTGTTTGGCAGATGGGAAATATCGCGCCGAAGTTTATTTGAACGGTCAACAGGTCGGTGAGAGCGTCACCTCGTTGCAGGCCGGCCCCTTTGCTCCATCCTCCTTCAGCGACTTGAATTTGGCAATATGCAGTCCTGCAGACTGGCACAGCGTCCAACCTTCACCACCTGCTGCTCTTGATTTGGTCAGGTCTAACCTCGCCCCCGGCGGCCAGCGGGGCGCAATGCTTTTCACTTATTACAATCCTCAGCTTGAATCGGATGAAACCACCGAGGAACGGTTCATGCGAAAGTCCGCATCTTACCTTTTGGGGGAAACGACCCCGGCATCTCCTCCGGAAACCGCCTGCGCAGCCTACCCCAAAGAGCCAGGAGTCAGATATGCAAGATATCGCCACGGCAATACTGCCGTGCTGGCCAAGAGCTGGATTGCTGATAACGGCTTTGCTTATGTCGGATTAGTGTTTGATCACGCGGTTCAAGCTGATCCCGTGGAAGAACCCTCGTTTACAGCCAGGATGTTTGAAAACTGTAATGCTTTGGTTTCCATTACGAATATGTACTAACTCCAGCAAAATCCGTCTTGCTAAAAACTCACTCGCCCGTTAGAAACCTGTACTGCTCCCCGCTCAGCGGCACCACGCTCAATCTTCCCTGCCGCACCAGTGGCGAATCTGCGAATAGCTTTTGAGCCTTGATTTCCGCCAGCGTCACCGGTCGCGGCAGTGCCTTACCCGCCTTGATTTTGACTCGCGGATTTTTCGCATCCGATGCATCCACCGACACCACTGCCGCCGTTCCCACCGCGCTTTTGTGATCTCCCGTCTCGTAAATCACCAGCCGCTCACCCGGCTTCATACCACGCAGGTGCTTCAACGCCACTGGATTCGACACTCCATCCCACACCGTGCTCTTGTCGCGTTGCAAATCGGCAAACGAATATTCCGACGGTTCAGTTTTTAGCAGGTAGTCCATGAGTGAGATTCTATCCCGAGGAGAGCGCCGAACATCGCGATCGGGCCGCTTAACTTCCTACTTCTTGACTTTTGTCGTTCTACTGCGGTTTCTGCGCGTCGTCTTTCTTCTCATCCTTCTTCTTACTGTTCTGCTGGTCACCATAAATGGTGTACTGTTCCTGCGGCCGCTTCAGCTTGACGGTGATATTCGTGACCGGCCCGGTGATATCATAGTCGTCCCCGAACGTCTGGAAGCCCGGAACCAGCACCTGAATTCGCAACTTGCCATAGGGAGCGCCGTCGAAGCTGGTTTTACCTTCCGCATCGGTCTTGAGCTGCAAGCCGCCGCGCTCCTGCTTGCCATGCTTGTTCACCGGATGCAATATCACGCTGGCGTTACGCACCGGTTTGCCGTTAGTCTCCCTCACCACTAAAAAATTCAGGATGGAACTTTGTTCCCCAGCGGCGCTTCCCACTACGGCCAAAATAGCTACACTCCAAATGATAAAAAGTTGCGTGGTCTTCTTCATGGCTGTCCAGATTCTATGCAATCGAGTGGCCGGTGTCATCTTTCCGGCTAAGCTTCGTCGCCGTGCAGGGACATCTCGACGGCGCTCGCAGGCTGTGCTGTTGCGGCTACACCGTATCGCGTGCGCGACTTGTTGTCATACATCTCGGCATCTGCTGCCTCTATAAGGGACTCGGCATTGCTGGCATCGGGGACGAACTGGGCGATCCCCCCGCTCAATTGAAGTCTATAGCCAAAGTTTTCATTTTTGCGGTTCCAGTCATCAACAAACCCATTCAACCTGTCTAGAGCTATCCGTGCCTCCCGGCGATCACTGTCAGGCAAGATCGCCAGGAACTCATCTCCGCCGTAACGAATGATGATATCTGCCGCACGAAAATTCCTCTTCAGCAGCCCGGCAACGTTCACCAGCGCACGATCGCCGGCAACATGCCCAAAGCGATTATTGAGAGACTTAAAGTCCACCATATCGAGCATGATGACTGAAAGATTGCTTCCCGTTCTCTGAGCACGGGCGATTTCTTTTCCCAGCACTTCTTCAAGGATTCGGCGGTTGAATAGTCCGGTCAAAACATCGATGCGCGCCACTCTCTCCGCTACTTGGAGACGCTTGATCAGATCCCGCCTGGTGATCTGCAGCCGCCTTCTTTGCTGGAACATGTAAATGCCAAGCAGCAATAAGAGCGCCTGCAACCCGAAAAACAGCGCAGGCAGGTTCCGCTCCTTCGTAACTATCGCCCCAAGATTCCAGAACAGATGCGGCAACAGTAACACTAAGAAACCTGTTGCCAAAACCATGGAGATGAAGCCGCCCAGGCACCAGAGCTGCAGGTCGCGGCCCTCAAGGTTCTGCAAATCGCGTTCGAGTTCTTCTGGCCGTTGGCACTGTAGCGATTCAGTCTCTGCCATTTTGTCGTCAATCGTCAATCAATTCATGCACGGGGCTTGAATTGCCTCGATCGAGCTTGTTCTGTAAACGATCGCGATCCTGCTTCTCGTTGGCAGCGCATGCGCGCTTTGGTACGTGAAACCAGTTTCACGATGAGCCTTTCTCTCTGCAAGTAACCTAAGTACCACTTAATCAGGGGTATGCTCATCCATCGATCAATCGGCGGGCGTTCTGTGACGGGAATGGTCGCCTTGTCCGTTTTCGCTGCATGCTCGGTTGCTCGGTTACTCCCGTAATCTCCTTGCTGTTCCTTCCGGCACTATCATGAGAGTGAAATCTGTAGCAATTAGTGTGTTTCTCGTTCATACGCAAAGCCATGACCGATATTCAGCATCTTACTCGCTTGTGGGCAACTCATCTCCGCCCAGGAAGCTGTACCAAACTGGCTCATACAGGTCCGCGCCGATCTTAAGAAAAATGACCTCACCCATGCTCTGAATGTGACCGAACAGAGGATTGCAAACAACCCCAGCGATCTCGAAGCGCATGGCTGGCGCGGCCGCTTGCTGGCGTGGAACAACCGCTGGCCGGAAGCGGAAACCGAATATCGCTACGTCTTAAACCAGAAGCCCGATGACGTCGATATGGTCATCGGTCTCGCTGACCTGTTCCAATGGCAACGCAGAAGCGCTGAGGCGCTTCAGCTTTTGGATCGGGCACGGGCCCTTGCACCCAATCAAAGTGACATACTCGTGCGCCGCGAGCGGGTACTCGCTTCCTTGCGCACCGCCTCCGAAACCCACACGCAATCTCGACAGTCACTCGCCGCTTCTAGTACCGACCACGATGCTAAAAATGGGCTTGCTGCACATCCCAACGAACCGCGCCACGAGTTGCGGATTGGAACAGATGTAGATTTTTTTAACTATACAAACGCCGCATCTACATTCGATACCACTCTCAACTCGCGCTGGAATCGCTCCTGGTCGACCACGTTCGCCCTCGATGAGTACCAGCGCTTCGGAGAGTCCGCCGGCAAATTCACCGGGAAGCTCACCCGTAATCTGGGCAAAGCCGACTGGCTTTCAGCAGGGAGTGCCGTTGCACACGACGCGGGAATCATTCCAAGAGCGGAAGCTTTCTTTGAGTACGGTCACGGCATGCGCCTCCACCATACCTTGGTTCGAGGATTGGAGACTTCATACCAGCAGCACTGGTTTTGGTATCGAAACGCCAGAATTCTGACGCTTGGTGGTACCGGCCTCCTCTATTTACCCAGAGATTGGACTTGGCTGCTGTCCGTATCCGCTGCCCGCAGTGAATTTTCAACCGCCGGTTCGGATTGGCAGCCTAACGGTCATACTCGCCTTGGTTTTCCCCTGTGGCAACGGCTCAGCGGAAACGTTTCCTTTGGCGTGGGGTCGGAATCCTTTGCCCAGATCGATCAAACCGGGCATTTCGCCGCACGGACTTTCGCTGGCGCTTTGCGCTACAAGTTCACTGATACTCAGGATGTAAGCGGATACGTCGCTTGCCAGGACCGGTCCCAGGGCCGCAATCAAACCACCGTAGGAGCCAATTATGGATTTCGCTTCTAATTGGCCCCTGCCCGCCCATCTCGTGATGAAGGGTATCGCGGCGTCTAATCTGACTATTTCCGCGCTGATCACTTTCATCGTGCTACGCCGCTGGTATCGCCGCCGGTACTTTGAAAGACTAGAACGCCACACCAGTGCCATACGTCGCAACTGGGAAGGAATTGTTAGCGGCACAATTCCTCCTGAAAGCTGGCGATTGAAAAGCCTTGATAGCGAGATCGTCGAGTCGATTCTCTTGGATAATCTCGAGTCTCTTCCCGCCGAAGAGCTGCCAAAACTTCTGGAATGTGCCCGCCGGACCGGCTTACTTGATGTGCGAATTTATCAGGCGCGCCACAACAAGGGATGGAGCCGCCGGGCTGCGCTGGTGGCCTTGGGTAGAATCCGCGCCCCCGAAACTGTGCCCGCACTCGCCGAAGCTTTGGATGACCCTGATCCCGAAACTCGCGTGGCGGCAATCCGCGGCCTCGGCCGCACCGCATTGCCTGAAGCCGCAATTCCCATCATCGAAGGATTGCTTTCCGGAGGATTGGCAGGTCTGCCGGATTTTCCCATCAAAAATGCTCTGGCCAATTGCTGTCGCGCCAAGCCGCAATTGCTTCTCACCTATCTGAAGTCCTCTTCCGGCACAGCCCGCGAATTGCTCGCCCGCGTATTAGGCGAATTGGCAACCGCCGACATGGGTGACGAGTTGATGGTGCTCGCCACCGATCCCTTGCCGGAAGTACGGGCGGCGGCCGCTCGCGCCCTGGCTAATGGGAGTCCTGCCGTCGCGTTCCCCATGCTCGCAGTTCTGGCCAATGATCCGGAATGGTTCGTACGCCTGCGAGCTGTGGTAGCCGTCGGATCGCTTCAGGATTCACGAAAGATTAGAGTTCTGCTTCGGGCCATTTGTGATCTCAATCGTCATGTCCGGCAGCGCGCCGCCTGTATTCTCGCCACCATGGAGCCATACCTCACCGAGATATTGGACAAGATTATTGCCAACGACGACCGCTACGCTCTCCAGGCTTTCATCTCCGAACTTGATCGCTCAGGAGCATTTGAATCGGTTGTCAAGGCCATCCACACAAAGTCGCGAGGATCCGCAGTTAATGGATTGCTGGAGGCGCTGAAACAAGGCCAGGCCGCGCTCCGGCCAAGGTCTGCTGATTCCCAAAAATACGAAAACGTCGTGCGTTGATGCTGAAACTCGTTCTACTCTCGAACGCCCTCCTCTTTCTCTACTACCTGACCTCGAACCTCATCTATCTCTTTCTCTTGATTACGGCGATAGTCAAGAGTACATCGCACCAGCAGCGGCTCAGCAGCATGCATTTGGAAAACTTGCACCTCTCTAAATTCACACCACCCGTCACTGTGGTTGCTCCTGCCCACAACGAAGGCGGAAATATTGTGGAATCCGTTGCCGGCCTGCTGGATCTCGATTACCCCATGCTGGAAGTCATCATTGTTAACGACGGATCTAGCGACAATACACTTGAACGCCTAACCGTAGCCTATGACCTCAGACCAGTGCATCTGCTCTATGTTCCTGAAATACAAACCACCCGGGTAAGAAAGCTGTACCGCAGTGTTCGCGACCCGCGGCTTGTCGTGGTTGATAAGGAGTCCGCCGGCACCAAGGCTGACGCCGTGAATGCAGGCCTGAATGTGGCCGGCAGCCCGTATGTCTGTATCGTCGACGCCGACTCACTGTTGGAGCGGGATTCACTTCTCCGAGTCATGTCAGGCATATTTTCGGACCCAGAATTCTCGGTTGCGGCTGGAGGAATTGTGCGTGTCCTCAACGGCTGCTCGGTCTCACATGGTGCCCTCACCCACATTCGTATGCCTCGCAATCCTATTGAGGCCATCCAGGTGGTTGAGTATCTCAGGGCGTTCCTGATCGGGCGTGAGGCTTGGGGGCATTTCAATATGCTTCCCATCATCTCTGGTGCTTTTGGAGTTTTTCGCAGGGACCTTGTACTCCGCATTGGCGGTTATCGTGCGGCGGCAATTGGCGAAGACTTCGACCTCATCGTGCGCCTGCACCGGTTTTTGCGGGAGCGACGAATGGACTACCACATCAACTTCATCCCCGATCCTGCTTGCTGGACCGAAGTGCCTTCCGATCTCAAGTCACTTGCTGGTCAGCGGGCACGCTGGCAGCAGGGCCTGCTCAATACTCTCTGGCTCAATCGAGATATGCTGTTTCGCAGGCGCTATGGCCGCATCGGCATGCTGATTCTCCCCTATATGTGGTTCTTTGAATTACTCGCTCCCGTGATCGAATTGATCGGATATGCCACCATAATCACCGCGGCTCTTCTTGGAATCTTGAGTTCAACCCTGTTCTTTGAGTTTTTATTGTTCGGATATGCCTTTGCGACCATGATTTCGATCGGTGGCGTCCTGCTGGAGGAAATTACCTATCGCCGCTACAATGATTGGCGAGACGTTTCCCGCATGGTGATCTACTGCTTCGCCGAGCACTTCCCCTATCGCCAAATGAACCTCTACTGGCGGCTGAAGGGCTTGTGGCGTTACTGGCGAGGAGACACCGCCTGGGGAGAACTAAGACGCAAAGATTTGTCACAACCACCCGACAGCAGCAAGTCATCGACTCCAGAAACGGCCCAGGCCGCAGCGCGGTAGGGCTTCGAAGAACCCCCGATTCATTCGAAAACGCCTGTACGTTTGTCATTCCGACCCTTTGCGTGCCTCTGTGCGGAACCGAGGTTGAATACAGCGAATCAGATTGCCAATACACCCACTTAGGAGTACGCTTCCCGATACTTAAAGGACGAAGTTCCGCCTCTAACGTGGGGTGGCCCAAACCCCTCCTCCGTGGGCGAGTCCAGCGGAAATGATCTGCGCACAAGGAGAGTCGTATGCGTAGGCTCCTCGTGGCCACCGTATTTGTCTTCTCAATGGTGTTGCTGAGCGGCATGCCCGCCCGAGGTTGTGGTGACAAGTTGCTGGTACTGGGCCGTGCTGTCCGTTTCGGAGCACTTACCGGCGTGCGAGCCGCCAAGATTCTGGCTTACATCCATAGGGACGCGCGCGGCTCCGAGAGTCTTGGCGATCCCCAGTTTCAATCGGCCTTGCAGAAGGCCGGACATCAACTTCACATTGTCAAAAATTCCGAGCAGCTCGAGCTTGCGTTGCACTCTGGCAAGTACGACCTCGTCTTGGCCGATCTCGCCGATGCATCTGCGATCGAATCCGTAGTGCAGTCGAACCCAAACCCGCCCGTCATCGTACCCGTACTTTACGAGCCGACCAAAGCGGAATTCGCCGCGGCCGAGAAACGTTATCATTGCGCGCTCAAAGCCCAGAGCAAAAGCGGGAATTACCTTTCCGTCATCGATAAGGCCATCGAAATGAAACTCGGGGCGGAAGCGAAACTCAAACGCGACCGCAGTAAGACCAGCGGCGGCCTGTAGTCATCATCCACGCGAGGTCGGCATGCGAGTCGCATCCCGTTTGCTACTGTTTCCGACTGCGCTGTTGCTGGCCTGCCAGCTCGTTGTGTCCGCCTTCGGCCAAGCCTGGGTACCTCCTAAAGGCGAAGGCGAGATGGCCATCAGTTACCAGAACCTGTTTACCACCGAGCACTTCAATGGGGATGGCTCACGCCACGATTACGGGCATATTCGCCTGTTCGGAGTTATTCAGGAATTCGACTATGGTGCTACCGATAAATTCGCCGTCAGTTTGAGCGTGCCCTACGGTTTTGGAAAGTACCATGGGCCTTTTCCTCACCTGCTCCCGATTGACAACGGCGACTATCATGGTGCTCTCCAGGACCTGCACGTAGGATTTCGCTACAACGTCCGCGCCCATCCCTTCATGCTCACGCCGTTCCTGGCGGTTGCGTTTCCCAGCCATCACTACGAACACTTTGCGCACTCGGCCGTGGGTACCGATTTGTGGGAGGTGCAAATAGGCATGAATGTCGGAAAGCGTCTTGCTCCGCTCCTGCCCAATGCTTTTTTGCAGATGCGCTATTCCTATGCCATGGTGCAGCGTGTTGATGGTATCCGCCCCAATCGCAGTCGTATCGAGACCCAGTTCGGTTATTTCTTGACTCGCCGATTGTCGGTTCAGGCCATTGCGGCTTCCCAGATCACCCATAGCGGCCTTGATTTCCCCGAGGACTTTCCCTCTAACTCGCCAACCGATGAGCGCTGGAGGCATCACGACCAGATCTCCACCATCAATTTTCTTAATCTGGGGGGCGGAGTGAGCGTTGCCCTTACTCCCTCCTTGCAGGTCTACTCGTCGCTGCTGACTTCCGTTTGGGGTCAGAATGGACACGCGCTTCGCAGCGGAATGAGCGTGGGCATGAGTTGGGGCTTCCGCACTCCATGGGCTCGCCCGCGAACTCAGGCCGCTACTGAACTTCAGCCCCTCGAAGTCGCCGCATGGCGCAAAAAATTCACTCCGCCGACTCAACAACCCTGTCATTGAATCGACCAGCGTCACCTGAAAATTTCTTGCCAGGCACTAGCGGGCGGAGCAGTTTTTTGTTCCGCCTCGCTGATGCGTACGGCAACGAGACGCCAACACCGCCCATAAGGAAAAAAGCACCCGCGCTTGCGGCGGGTGCTATCCAAGTAAAGGATTCGAAGGTTTCACCATTCTCAATTTGCCATCAGTCCTCCCGATCCACTCCTGTCGCATACCCTCCAAACCAACCACTCGGCGTGCCGCCCGCTGGATCTATGTATCCGAAATAACTCGTGCGAAACGACAGGCCAACTGCTCCCAGTCGTCGTGTATGTCCGCGCAGTGAGAACGGCGTGTTGCTGGTGATGCGGTTCGTGTGCACGGTCGTGAAGCTACTGGTGATTGTGTTGAACACCACCTGCTGACGGTATTTGGAAACCTGGATCGGTGTACCCAATTGGAATGATCCGGGATTGTTGAAGTCCCCAGCCGGGCTGGTGTTGAAGTAGATGGTCGTTGTGCCCACACGGTTCACGATCCTCAGCGGACCGCTGGAAACGACCCGCACCGTCGTGGCCTCAGTGAAAAATGTGAACTTTGCCGTAGTTTCGTTCTGAGTTGCGCTGCTGAAAATCGAATTCGGATCCAGCCCTTCGATATTGGACAGATATCCGAACTGGTTTGAGCTCGCTCCTGAGTTAATGACTTGGCCAACGAACTCCATCGCGACATGGTCTTCGCGGATCAAAGCTGCATCATCCTGGGCAGCCAATAATCCGCATGTCAGAACCAGGAACGTTAGCAACAGCACCCACAATTGTTGTTTCGCACGCATAAAACCTTCCTTCTCCTGGGAGCTGATCTCCAGGCTTTCCTCAGCGGCTCCGGGTGTAATTCACCGCTGCGTGCGACACAAGGACGAGCGGGTAAAGATCAGATGAATACTTGGTGAAGGTTGTAACCGCATGAAAAGGTGAGCCAAAGTGCCATTGCGGTAATGCAGTAGTATAGTTAGCCCAATCCTGAAGTGCGATGCCGGAGCAGTTGCTCAAATTCGATGAACTGGAATTAGACCTGGGTTCCTACCAGTTGCGCCGAAACGGTAGTGTTCTCAAGCTCGAAAAGATACCCATGGAGCTCCTGATTTTTCTGGTTGCCAGAAAGAACCAGTTAGTCAGCCGTGAGGAGATCATTGAAAAGCTGTGGGGCAATAACGTTTTCGTTGACTCCGAGCATGGCGTAAATACTGCCATCCGCAAGATCCGGCACGCTATAGGGGATGACCCCGATCAGCCCAAATTCATCGAAACCGTGGTGGGAAAGGGCTACCGTTTTATCGCGCCCGTAACCGTGCTTCCCGCCCACTCCGTCACCGATCAGAAAATTATCCCCGTTATCTCGCCCGCAGCCAAATCGCAGGTCCGTACGCGCTCCCTTTTGATTGGTGCGTGTGTTTTCTCCGTGCTCTTTGCCACATTCTATTTTGGACTGCGACGGCTTTGGCCACCCACCCCGGCCGGCCGGACCATGTTAGCGGTCTTGCCTTTTCAGAATCTCAGCGGCGATCCCGACCAGGACTATTTCAGTGACGGCATGACCGAGGAAATGATTACTGAGCTTGGCCGTTTGGATCCACAAAGACTCGGAGTTATCGCGCGCACCTCAGCCATGATCTACAGGCATTCGAACAAGGGGGTCGTCGAGATTGGGCGCGAATTAGGAGCAAATTATATTCTCGAGGGCAGCGCCCGCCGCGAAGGCGGCCGTGTGCGCATTACCGCCCAGCTTATCCAGGTCCGTGATCAGAGCCACTTGTGGGCTGCGGAATACGACCGCGAGCTGCGCAGCGTTCTGGAAGTCCAGACTCAAGTGGCAAGCGCCATCGGCAGTGAAGTCCGCCTGAAGCTGACACCGGCGCAGCGTGTCCGCCTGGTGCGGACTCGCTCGGTCGATCCCGAGGCTTACGAAGCCTATCTAAAAGGTCGCCATTTCATGGAGAAATGGACCGAGGAAGAAACTAGGATTGGCCGCGAATATTTCGAGCAAGCCATTCAAAAAGATCCGAATTATGCTCTCCCCTACGCCGGATTGGCCGATTCTTATGTGTGGGGTCGAGCCGGATTGCCGCCGGAGGAAGCCTTCCGGCGAGCCAGGACGGCCGCTACCAAGGCCCTGGAATTAGATGACACCCTTGGTGAACCGCACGCTGCGTTGGCACAGATCAAGTTCACCAATGATTGGGACTGGGCTGGCGCTGAGGCGGAATTCAAACGTGCCATTGAACTGAACCCTAACGACACCAATGCGCTCCACATGTACTCCCACTACTTACTCTCAATGGGACGCGTCGAGGAATCCTACGCCATCACCAAACGCGCTCTGCAACATGACCCGCTTTCTCCGGCCATGCAGCTTCACCTCGGTTTTCAGTACCTGACGGCCCGGCAATATGACGATGCCATACAGCAATACCTGAAACTTCTGCAGATCGATCCCGGCTACCCGGATGCCCACAATCAATTAGCTGTGGCTTACCGGAAAAAGGGGATGTTCGACCAATCCGTGGCCGAGTATCTTCAGGTCGAAACCCTCCTCGGACTGGTCCCGGAACAAACCGCACCACTCAAAGCGGCGTATGCGAAGTCGGGAATGAGAGGCTTTTGGCTAAAGGTGCTGGAGTTTACAGAACCCTCGGAGCAGAGCGATATCTCGCCCTATCAGATCGCCTCGTACTATTCGATTCTCGACAAGAAGAATGAATCGTTTAAGTGGCTAAACAAAGCCTTTGATAGCCACGATGCTCTCCTCGTAGCCGTGAAGACAGATTCCGATTTCGATAATCTGCACTCCGATCCAAGATTTGCAGACCTTCTCCGCCGCATGAACCTCCCCCGTGACTAAATGACGAAGGGGTTTTCCTATGCGCTCACGGAGGCTGTACCCAAGACTCGCTTGGACCCGTGGGCCCAGACCAAGCCGTTTCCCCATTCCCGGGACCTCGGCACCGGCCAGCTCTTGACACTCCCGGACCCAAACTTGTACAATTAGCACTCGATAGACGTGAGTGCTAACAACCGTCGTTCCTTTGGTTTCCCGGCACTTAAACCCACTTAACCCACAGTTTATGAAAGGAGTCAGTACGATTATGGCCAAATTTACGCCGTTGCACGATCGCATCCTGGTCCGTCGCGTGGAGGAAGCAACCACCACCCGCGGGGGCATCATTATTCCCGATTCCGCCAAAGACAAGCCGCAGGAGGGCGAAGTCGTCTCCGTCGGCCGTGGTAGGACCAACGATGAAGGCAAGGTTTTCCCCTTGGCAGTAAAAGAGGGCGATCGCATCCTGTTCGGCAAATACGCCGGCACCGAGATCAAGATTGATGGCGAAGACTTCATCATCATGAAAGAAGATGAAGTGCTTGGCGTCCTGAGTGGCGCAGCCAAGAGAGAAACCGCAGGCGCTCGCAGATAGTTTGTCCCTGAGTGTCCGGTTTTTGAGCACGAGGGATTCAGGCGAATCACGGCGCGCAATCGCAAAACGCGATTGCAATAAAGCGCCGGAGCAGCATCCATTCAAAATCTTCACGAGGAGAAAAGAATTATGGCAAAGCAAATTGTTCACGGAGAAGAGTCGCGGCAGGCGATTCTCCGCGGCGTCAACCTGTTGGCTGACGCTGTGAAAGTCACGCTCGGCCCCAAGGGCCGCAACGTGGTCATCGAAAAGAAATTCGGTTCGCCGACCATTACCAAGGACGGCGTCACCGTAGCTAAAGAAATCGAACTCAAAGACAGCCTGGAAAACATGGGCGCCCAGATGGTTCGCGAAGTCGCCAGCAAAACCAGCGACGTCGCCGGCGATGGCACCACCACCGCTACCGTTCTCGCCCAGTCCATCTATCGCGAAGGCGTCAAGACCGTCGCCGCCGGCGCCAACCCCATGGCCATGAAGCGCGGCATTGAAAAAGCCGTCAACATCGTCTGCGGCCAGATCGACCCCAAAACCGGCGAACGCGGCAAGGGCGAACTAGACAAATTCTCCAAACCCGTCTCCGGCGAAATGATTGCGCAGGTGGGGACGATTTCGGCGAATAACGATGAGACCATTGGGAAGATCATTGCCGAAGCCATGAAGAAAGTCGGCAAGGATGGGGTCATTACGGTTGAAGAGTCGAAGACGCTGGAGACGCAGTTGGAAGTCGTCGAAGGCATGCAGTTCGACCGCGGCTATCTGTCTCCCTACTTTGTGACCGATCCGGAGCGCATGGAAGCGGTTCTGGAGAACGGTTACATCCTGATCCACGAGAAGAAAATCAGTTCGATGAAAGATTTGCTGCCGTTGCTGGAGCAGATCGCGAAGAGCAGCAAGCCGCTGCTGATCATCGCTGAGGATGTGGAAGGCGAAGCACTGGCGACCCTGGTGGTCAACAAGCTGCGTGGCACGCTGCAAGTCTGCGCCGTCAAGGCTCCGGGCTTCGGCGATCGCCGCAAAGCCATGTTGCAGGACATTGCCACCCTCACCGGCGGCAAAGCCATCACCGAAGATCTGGGCATCAAGCTGGAGAACGTGCAGATGGCCGATCTGGGCCAGGCCAAGAAGATCACGGTGGATAAAGACAACACCACGATCGTCGAAGGCAAGGGCAAGCACTCGGAGATCGAAGGCCGGGTAAAAGAAATTCGCAGCCAGATTGACAAAACCACCAGCGACTACGACCGCGAGAAATTGCAGGAGCGGTTGGCGAAGCTAGTGGGTGGCGTTGCCGTGATCAAGGTTGGCGCCGCGACCGAGACAGAAATGAAAGAGAAGAAGGCTCGAGTCGAAGACGCCATGCACGCCACGCGTGCAGCCGTCGAGGAAGGCATTGTCCCGGGCGGTGGTGTGGCGCTGGCGCGCTGCGTCCCCGCACTCGACAAGCTGAAGCTCGAGGGCGATGAGCAGATCGGTGTCAACATCGTGAAGCGCTCTCTGGTGGAGCCGTTGCGCCAGATCGCCGAGAACTCGGGTGAAGAAGGCGCCATCGTGCTGGGCAAGATCAATGATTCGAAGGACAACAATTTCGGATATAACGCCCTGACCGGTGAATACGAAGACCTGGTGAAGGCGGGCGTGCTCGACCCCACCAAGGTTGTGCGTACTGCGCTACAGAACGCAGGCTCAATCGCGTCGTTGATGCTCACGACCGAAGCCCTGGTTGCTGAAATTCCGGAGGAGAAGAAAGGCGCTCCTGCGGGCGGAGGCGGCCACGGCGGCATGGAAGGCATGTACTAGGACTAGCCATCCAGACAGACGCGCCTTCGGCGCAACAACGAAAAAGCCCTGCTCTCACAGAGCGGGGCTTTTCTTGTTCTTTATTTATGTAGCACAAGGCTTCGCTGGGGTTGCCACGATTTGTGCCTCGGGTTGCAGCGTGCCACTGCAAAGGACAGCAGATTCCTCACCGGCTGAAGCCGGTTCGGAATAACAAAACAGGGATATATGATTGAGCCTTGGTTCGATAGCGAACGCAAATTCAGCGCCCTTGGGATTTATCTCATTATTGTCCAACTAATCGCGGTGGGACGCATCCTACAGTTATCGTCTTGGTCACTGTCACTTCCAAGGCGCTGCCACCGCTGTTGCGGTCGTCGTGCGAGCCGACCGCAACAGTGGCACTTGTTTGTTGGCATGGCCGAGGTCTGTCCGGTGCTAGACTCGGCTGATGCGGACGGACATATTGCCTTTATGTGACAAGCATTACCGGGCGATGGAGATGTCCTCGGCGCCCTTCAGCGCGGATTATTCGATTGAGTTCTTCCGCTGCACGGCCGAATTTTGCCGCCGCTGTTTCAGCGAACGTCTGGGATACGTAACTCCGGAGTGGGCGGAGCCGCCGCAAATTTCTCCCAACCAGCCGCGCTGCGACTACCATAACCGTCCCATGTTCATTTCCAGCCTAGACCGGCAGCGTAATCTCATCCGCTATGCCTGCCCGGAACCCAACTGCGCCGAGAGTGGGAGCGAAACGATTGCGAAGGGCGGACAGGTGCGCTCGCCGGGGTAAGACGGGGCATGGCTGCGAATTGCGCATGGTTGTGTTCGATGTCGAACGCAGTAACTTCAATATTAACTTCCGATTTGCGTAGGCTGCGAAACAACCCTTATTTAATGCGGTCATCCAAGATAGCAATAAGTCCGGGGAGCGTATTCTCCCTTTGACTTATGTGTCTTTATATCCGGCCGGTGCTTTATGACGAACACTTTCGAAAGATGGGTACATAGCGAGAACGACGAAAGTAGAAGTGAACCCCGCCTCCCTTACGTCAGTCGGGAAACCGATTCTTCTCGTGCTTTTGTCGAGAAGGGCTGGATTTACATGGTGTGCAGTACGGCCCGGCTAGATGATGGGCGCGATGAGTGGGAGAGCAAGCCGAATTAGGGGTTTTGCCCGGAATGCTGCGCTTCTCCGGGGGTCTGCACTCTGCGAGGGACCTCTAACTCCCTTCGACTTCCTTCAGGCGCACTCGGAATGACCAGGTAAAGGCGGCGGAGAGTCCGCGTCGCGCGGATCAAAGTCACGGCGCGGCGGACAAGAGTGTCCGCGCCACACAATTCAGCATGCGGGAAACGTCAGCATCCTCATCCTCCTAACGATAACCTGCTTCCTCTAAAATGGAGATTATGAACTCGAAGAGCGCTCCTGTGGTCTCGCAAAACGCACCGAATCCTTTGCAGATTTTTGAACTGGCAACCGGTTTCATGCGCGCAAAACATCTATTCGTCGCCGGGGAGTTGGGGATTTTCGAGAAGCTGGCCGAGGGTCCCGCAACCTTTGATGAGCTGGCTGCCAAACTGGGCACGCCACGCCGCACTACCCGCATTGTCGCCGACGCCGTTACCGCGCTCGGACTGCTCGAGCGTCAGGGAGACAAGTACCGGAACAGCGCGCTGGCACAGGCGCACTTGAGCGGCAGTGGCGGCGCGGTGGACATGCGGCCTTTCCTGCGTTTCTGGAACCGCCTGAGCTACAAACGCTGGCTGGGCCTGGAAGATTCTGTCCGCCAGGGAAAAGGGGTGGCGGGCGAATTCAACTTTACGCCAGAAGAACAGAAGATTTTTTCTGAAGGCGTGGAGGCCTTCTCGGCAGGTGACGCGCTCGCGCTGGCGTCGGGATATGACTTCAGCCGGCACATGCGTGTTCTGGATTTGGGCGGCGGGACGGGTTCGTTCCTGAAGGCGTTGCTGCAACGCTATCCGAAATTGCAGTGCACCTTATATGAGCTCGCAACCGCGGCGGCGGTCGCGCGCAAGCGACTGGCGGAGGATCCGCAAGGGCAGCGAATCGAAATCGTGGAAGGCGACTTCCTCAAAGATCCGCTGCCGAAAGGTCACGACGTGGTGTTGCTTGCGCACGTGATACACGCGCTCGTGTCCGAGAGTAATTTGGAATTGCTGCGGCGCGCGCGGCAGGCGGTTGCTCCCGGCCTGGTGGTAGGGGGAGCGGGCGATGTTTACAGCGTCGAGGAGGCGCGTGGTTGGTTGGATAAATCAGGCTGGCGTTTTGTGGAGCTCAGGCCGCTGGGCGGGCCGATCTCGCTGCTGGTGGCGGAAGCTGGGTAGGGTACGGACATGGTCTGCTGAGGTCGGGTAGTATTAATTCCGCGATGCCCCTCGACGAGCTTCATCCCTTCAACGACGCCGAAATCGCCAATATCCCGGCCAAGCGTGGGGTGTATGTTCTCTACCAACTGCAGAATCCATTAGACGCGAATGGCTCGGGGAATCTGCGCAAGGCAGTGATCCGTGCCAAAGCTGGATTGCCCAACGCGACTCATTTTGCGGTGGAACTTCTGGACGTCAGCGCGAGCGAACTGCGGGCGCGCGTGCGTAAGCTTCGGCAAGAAATGACCCAGGTGAGAAGCGCGGGGGGTCGGCGGGACGCGAAGGTGAGGGCGTAGACGCCGGGTCTGTCGACTCTTTTCCTACTCCTGACGCAGCTCTGGCGATCTTTCCAGTACGATTTATGTGGCAATGCTTCTCCGCTGACATCTGTCGCGCTCCACAGGACAGCAAATTCCCGTTGACTTCTCCGACGCTAGTAGGTTTCGCTGCTCTTTTGGCTTGTGGCGCACGAAACAGTGCTATCATCGTGCGCTCGAACTTCTCCCTCGCTTCCGGCCCCTTCCCTGTATTCGGGTTCTTTCATGCCCTTGAGTGTAAACTCCTATGACTTCAATTGATGAAAATGAAAATACCCCACGTGAAACTCGGCAAGCCTGCGAGCAGTCCGATCACCCCGAACCGCCAATCTCTCCAGCATTACAAAACTTGAGCCGCCATCTCTCTGTGTTTATGCCGCTTACACCATCAAGATTTACCGCGCTAGCAAGCAATCCGCTGATGCTGCCACCAGTGCAGCGAAAACTGCCGCCGAACAACTTGAAATGACAGAGAGACCTTGGATAAAGATTGTTGACGTAAAAACCCATGGAAACAATCCCGTCATACCAGCGCTGAGTTTTCAAAATATCCGTCCATTCGATGGAGTTAGCCAGCAGACTACGGTGTTGACTTTGAATCGTACTTCCCAATTTGGAGCGACACATACTGGAATACGATCAGCACGGACCAAAAACGGTACTGCGACGCCTCTCCAAAGTCTAGGCCAGTGAACTACACAAGCAGGGTTTTGTTCCCTGATGAGCCACTCGACTGGAGCCGGGCCGGGCGTTGCAACTCCCCGCCCCGAGACCATCAACCATTTACCCGACCAAGGCAGCACCGACTACATTCTTCCTGTGGTGATTGTTTGTGCCAACTATCAATTTGACGCTTCCCCCAATCTATCAGACGAGAGCCTTGTACGAAGTCTTCCACTCCGAGGATGAATCGCGCTTCTTTGAGGTCGGCAAGGGCGTTCCTCAAAGAAGGCTTTTGCTGACAAGAAACGAACTCGCGGATGACGCCAATCTGCGAGAAAAGCAGGCGCAGCCCAAAGCTGCGCCTTTTTTGTTGCCGCGCGGAGACACGGTTTGGAAGTGAAGCTGAAGGAAATCGAGATTGCTCGCTTCGGTCAGGAGGGCAATAACTTAAAGCGCACAAGCAGGAGTTAACAAGACAATACGGAACTCGGGTGGGCAAGGGGGAGCTATGGGCAGCATCGGCAGCGCTGCCGGCTACAGGCCTACTCGGGATCATGATCGGCCAATTCAGGGGCCGCTCGCGATTACAACTCTAAGGACTGGGGATAGGAATGAAAACGGCGAAGAGTAAAGACTACGCAATGGGGATAAGGAGAGTCCGGGTCGGAGATGCTATCCGGAAGGAAAACAAAAACGGTAGCCGGAAAAAAATATGGGATACGAGGAAAAGATGGAATCCGAACGCAGAGAGGCGGAGCACAGCATAATCCCCACGGCAAAGAAACTCTCACGCGCAAACAACGCGGCGAGATTGGAGAACTCGCGTTTTTTTACAAGGCATTGAGTCTGGGAATGGGGGTGGCGAAGCCCTATGGAGACAGTTCCCGCTACGACTTTATTGCGAATTCGGGTGGGCGGTTGTGGCGAGTGCAGGTGAAATCGGCGCACTGCGGGGACAGGTACGGTGGCTACTGCATGCATGCGCATGGGAATGCCCACATGAGGCCTTATACGGCAAAGGAGATCGATGTCCTGGTGGCGTTCATTATGCCGGAGAACCTTTGGTATGTGGTGCCGATCGCGGCTTTCGTGAGGATCAAGAGCATGAAGTTTTTTCCGTCGAGTAAGAGGAGGCGCTCGCAATTCGAGAAGTATCGGGAAGCGTGGTGGCATCTAGGATGCGAGGGCGAGTAGGCGAGGTTAGGTAAGCTGCGCAGGTGAGACATAGTCGGCTGCCGGTACGGCGTTTGTTGTTGCGGCGATTTGTCTCACCTCGCGTTTAGCTGAAGATTATCGGATGGCGAAGATCTTCACGAACACTGGGGTGTCGCCAGTGAGGTGCGGCCAGATCATGTGGTAGCCCCAGAGATGCACCCAGGCGTTGCCGGTACGCAAGGTGAGATACGCCTTCACCATGCCGGGCCCACCGAACAGCAGCACGATAAAAATTACCGAGAGTGCAGCATGGGCGGGCGAATCGTAGCGCGTCCAGTATTCGGTGAGGTGCATGGCGGCATAGGTGAAGCCGCTGAGAACACAGGTTGCCGCCGTGGAGCCGGTCAGTTTCTGGTAGCGCGGCACCAGGATGGAGGTGAGAAAAATCATAATGGGCAGGCCGGTGCCGAAAAGCGAAAGTGCGAAAGTTAATGCACCGCCCAGCGCGAGCTGGTGCGCGGTGAGCCGCCAGATGGCGGAGCCGGGAAGATCGAAGATGAGTCCAAGGGCGAGAATCACCACGATCACGAGAGCGTCGTTGAGGGGATTGCTGGATTTCAAGCAAAGCTGCTCGCGCGAGTAGCCCCGCCGCCGGAAAAATAAATAGGGGAGAGCAGCGTAGAAAGTGAAGTTGTAGAGCGCCCAGGCAAAAGCTTCGCTCGGAGTCACGGAGTCGCTCAGACCGAACATGCTGCCGGGGAGATGCAGGCCGGTACCGTGTGATCCGATGAAGCGGCCGACGAATTGTCCGGCGATGAGCACGACGGCACCGTAGAGCAATAGTCCGACGGTTTCCCGCAATGCGACAGTGGGCTCCGGAGCGTGCGCCGCCACATCAACCACGCGGCGGCGGGTTAGGCCGTAAGCAACAGCGATAAAAATAAGTGCGACGACGGGGCCAAATATTTCGAAAAGCACGCGCGCCCGATAAGGCACACCTGCCAGCATTGGCTGGTTGAATGGTACGGTACCGTGGGCGAGGAAAGGGATGGCCGCCGAGAAGCCCACCCACGCGGCGAGGCCTATCTGCACGATGCGGTTGCTGAAAACCCGGGACGGCCAACGTCGTTTGCGTGCCGGAGTCGGCATAGTTGCGGTCATATTTCCCTCTTGAACGGACGGAAGGCGCCGGACTGCCGGTGCGGAGGTGCGGCGAAAGTATATCCGAGAAATCGTAGGTGGGGATGGCAGGATGTCGAAACAATTTTACAAACTTGTGATATTCCGCTGACAATGCTTCCTTGAAACGAGGCTAGGATGGCAGCTTACCGAGGTGAGACGGATTGGCGCTCTTGAGCCAGTGGAGTCTCACATCAGCAGGATTGATTCGGTATCTACTCTCAACCTACAAAAGGAGAAGTTAGAATGGCACGTGCATTTGGCCGCACAATCGCGCTATCGCTATCGCTGGCCGTCCTGCTGGTGTTCACGCAGAGCGCAGCGGTAGCGCAGTACAAAGTCACAAAATTGGTGGCAGACCAACCCGGGCACGCACCCCACATTGATCCGAATCTGAAGAATGCGTGGGGACTGGCATTCGGTCCCACCAGCCCGATTTGGGTAAGTGATAACGATACCGGGGTGTCGACGCTCTACGATGGAATGGGAAACCCGCAATCGCTGGTGGTGGCGATTCCTCGCGGGGCGGCGTCGATGATTTCTCTGGGTTCGCCGACCGGGATCGTGTTCAACAGTTCTTCAAACTTTGTGGTCACGGAGAATGGCAAGTCGGGGGTGGCATTCTTCATCTTCGCCACTGCCGACGGCACGATCAGCGGCTGGAGCCCCGGCGTCGACCTGACCAATGCCATTATCGCGGTGGACAATTCGAAGTCACTCTCGTCGTATACCGGACTGGCGATTTTGAATAATGCGGCGAACGGGGAGAGCTTCCTCTATGCAGCGGATGCCGGGAACAACCGAGTGGATATTTTTGACGGCAAGTTCAATCTGGTGAAGTCGTTTACCGATACCACGATTCCGGCGGGATTCGCGCCCTATGGGATCCAAGTATTTAACGAGAACCTGGTGTTCGTCACCTACGCCAGTACCGGCAATGCGCCGGGGGGATTCATCGACGTATTCGGGCGGCATGGTGGATTTGTGAAGCGTCTGGCCTCCGGCGGCAAGCTGAACCAACCATGGGGAATGGCACTGGCGCCCAACAACTTTGGACCGTTTAGCAATGCGCTGCTGGTGAGTAATAACCTTCCGAACGGCACCATCAATGCATTCGATTTCAATACTGGCAAGTTCCTGGGGCAGCTTAAGAACCGCTTTGGACAAATTATAAGTATCGACCAGCTATGGGGATTAGCGTTCGGGCAGCAGGGCGGTGGGAATGGCCGCAGGAATCAGCTTTTCTTCACCGCGGGTCCAAATAATTATGCCAACGGCCGTCTGGGAGTGATTGAGTTTGCACCGTTGAATTAGTGGTGAATTGACGAGGAAACAGAACTGGTGATGTTGTAAAACAGTGCGGTGATTTACGGGGCACATACTCTCCAATGTGCCCCTTTTTTTTGTTGCGGGTATTTTGGCTGCGACAAATGTTGTCTACCAGTAGGTGAAATTAAGTTTGTCCAACCAGATTGAGTAGGGCTCCTGGGTGCCGTTGCCGTCCATCTGATAGTTGATCGTTATCCCGTTCCAATGGGTTGCGGTGGGACTCTCATAGTAGTTGAGAGTGGCGGTCTGACCGTTGAGGGTAATGGTCTGGAACAGCAGATGATTGTCGGATGTGCGCTGCACCTGGATGGTCAAGTGATTCCAGGCATTATTGTTGGGATTGCAGGCGATGCCGGTGGGATGCCACTTTTGTCCCTGGTTATCCCAGATGTCCCATTGATGGCCGCCGGTGATACGACATTCGTGTCCCCAGATGAAGGACTGGCCGTCCACGAACTGATTGATATCGAACTCGAGAGCCTCAGAGGCGGGGATATTAGTGCCGTAGAAGTAGACGTCGTAAGTGAAATTGTGGGTGTTGGCGTTAATTTTCTTATCCGCGTCGGGGAGGCCGTGGGAAGAAAAATCACCGATGAGGTGATTGTTCCAGAGGGCGTCGGCGTATTGGGTTTTGCCGCCGATGTCGAACTCAGTTGCATTCCCGCTCATGGACGGTGAACTCACGCCTTGTTTCATGGCCCAAGTCACTTGCGGCCCGTTCGGACTGCAAGAGTTGCAGATCGAGTAGGACAGAGGGAGGAGACCGTAACCAGTCCATCCACCGCCCTGATGCAAGTTGGAGAAGGTGTTCCCCGACGGCGGAGGCGCACCGGAGTTGGAACCGCCGGCCGCGGATTGGCTGACCGTGATGGTGACAGGCGTAGTGGCGGAGCCGCCACAATTGTCCCACTCCTGGACGGTGGTGTTATAGGT
This sequence comes from Acidobacteriota bacterium, assembly GCA_003225075.1. Lineage (GTDB taxonomy): Bacteria > Acidobacteriota > Terriglobia > Terriglobales > Acidobacteriaceae > Gp1-AA124. The sequence continues at coordinate 23,123 of QIAP01000013.1, forward strand.
GCCAGGAGTCAGCGACAAGCTGGTGTTTAGTTTTGCGCCGCTCACTTTGAAGGCGAGGGTGCCTGAGTTGGTGAACACACCCATGGAGGCCACTCCTTTGGAACAGGCGGTTGTGGCCGACGCAATGTAAGGGACCGGCGACCCTACGGTGCTATTGTTCGCCGGAGACGAGACCTGCACTCCGGGTTGCGAGGAATTTGTCGTGGTGTGGGATGTGAGTGATCCCCCGCCGCAACTGGTAAGTATGGGCACCAGGACGCCAAGGAAAAAGATCGGTAAACAGAACTTCTTCACGCAAAAACTCTCCTGTTGTGGATTAAAACGAGGCGGCAGTAACTTAAAGTAGTGCTTTAATGTTTGTTCAAGTGGCGTAATCGCAGGTTTGTGGAATTGCCCGTTCGGACGAGCCTCAACTTACCTGGATTTTTTGGAGTTACTGAATTGTACGGGAGGATGGGCCTGGGTTCAAGGGGGAGCACGAAAAGGGATAGGCTGTTGAACCAGGATCGGAAGCGACGGAACAGCCCTGGCCACCGGAGTTGGGAGTCACTTGGGATGGCGCGGGAGCGAAAACACCGACAGCGTCTTACCGACTTTTGCAAAATCCGGATCGGCGGTGACCAACCAGGCGCGATGGTCGATGGCCAGTTCGGCTGCGAAGGAATCCGCATAGCCCAGGCTGTGCTTGTGTTTTAGAGCAGCGGCGCGGGTGGCGCGCTCGCGATCGGCGCCTATGACCGCGATGGGCATTTGCTGAAGCTTGGAGTGGGCTTCGTAGGCCTTGGCTTCTCCGTGGTGCCTCCAAGCCAGGTAGAACACTTCGCCCCAATTGATAGCCGACATCAGAAGTGGTGAATCGTAGTGCAAAGCTTCGCCGAGCAGGTGACGAACTTTTTCAGCGACACCGCGCCGTCCTTCAAAGTAAGCGATGAGAGCATTGGCATCGAGGACGTAGCGCCGCATAGCGGAACGAGAACGGGATGAATGACGCGTCACTTGATCGGGCTTGACTTCTTCCTTCACTTGTTCTCTTTCTCTCGCGCGCGCTCCCTGCGCCGCTCTTCGAAAGAATCCTCAAACATGGAAGTCTTTCCCCGGGGAGTCTTCAGAAAGCCCATGAAATCGTCCAAGGTACGTTCGGTAATGGGTTGAAGAAGAAGGGTACCCTGATCTTCAATCCAGGTGGCGGGGGTTCCTTTTTGAAGTCCGAATTGCTCGCGCAACTCGGCCGGGATGACGACCTGGCCTTTGGAGCTGATCCTCGTGTGATAGCTGCGCATCGAGGTATCTTACTATGCTGTAAGACGTAAGTAAAGCGTCTTACTATGCGGGGGGGGGCGATTCATCCGAGATGGCGGAGTCCTGATTCGCCAATCAAAGTTCGCGAGCGAGGGCGCCCGCGCCACACGGTTGGTGGGTGGGACAGGTGGAAGGGTTCCGCGCAGGCATCCCCTGAGTCGGTAACACCATCATAGAAGTGCTCATAACTTGTTCACCTCTCCGCACTAACGATAAATCAACTCTTTAAGCAAAGGTCAATCATGAACAAATGCATAGTGAGAACACTGATCACCACACTGCTGCTGAGCCTGGGGATGCTCTGGGCACAACAGGACCCGAATTCCAGCCAGCAGCCGGCAGGCAGCAGCTCGGCCAGCACTCCCGACAAAACAACGCTTCCGGACAACACCAAGAACAACCAGCGCGACCGGAACAAATCTGAAGCGACGGCTGACCAGCAGAAGAACAACAAGTCCGATCGCGAACTGGCGCGGCACATCCGGCGGGCGCTGGTCAAGGACAAATCGCTTTCTACTTATGCGCACAATATCAAGGTCATCGTGCAGGATGGAATGGTGACGTTGAAGGGGCCCGTCCATACCGCGGAAGAAAAGCAGGCGATCGAGGCCAAAGCTGCTGAGGTCGCGGGAGGCGCGGACAAGGTGAAGAGCGAAATCGAAGTTGGCAGCAGGCAGGCCAGCAAGAAACCATCGCCCGGCAAGATGGCTAACCAGTAAGCGATTCATAGATTAACAAAAGGAGCTCTAGATGGCAGGAAAAAATACAGCAGTATTTGGACTTTATCGCGATCGCGCCAGTGTTGAAGGCGCGGTTGATGCGTTGCGGCAGGAGGGATTCCGCAATACCGACATCTCAGTTCTCTTCCCAGAGAACCAGGGCACGAAAGATTTTGCTCATGAAAAAAGCACCAAGGCACCGGAAGGAACGGCTACTGGCGCGACGTCCGGAGCTGTGGTGGGAGGAACCCTGGGCTGGCTGGCGGGCATTGGAGCACTGGCGATCCCGGGTCTTGGACCATTCATTGCGGCGGGACCGATCGTTGCCGCTTTGGCCGGGGCAGGCGCAGGCGGAGTGGTTGGTGGCATCACCGGAGCGCTGGTGGGAATGGGAATTCCGGAATACGAAGCCAAGCGCTACGAGGGTCGCATAAAAGAGGGCGGCATTCTGCTGTCGGTGCATGCCGACGACTCGAAGTGGGTGTCGAAGGCGAAAGACATTCTGAAACGCACAGGCGCCGAAGATGTGGCATCGAGCGGCGAGGCCAGCGCGGATTGGCAGAAGAGCGATAAGCCAATGCCTCGCGCCAGCTAAGAGCAGCACTCAGTGAGAAATCCCCTCGATTTGATTTTGGGGAGATTTTTTTGTGCGGTACACCCCGGCGGGGGCTAAAGCCCAATACTCTTCACGGCCTCGACGCGGCCCTTGGAAGGGCCGCTCTTCCACGGTGGTGGTCACATGGTGGGCCTGTCTGGCACCTGCCGCTGGCGACTGGCATGGTAGGTGGCAACCCCAGCACGGGCGAGGACGCCCGCGCCTACATTGGGTCGCGTTAGAGCAGCCGGCGCAAATTATTCAGGAATCAGTCTTTGTGGCGGATGAAATAGTGCCATTTGTCGAGGTTGGCGGGCACGGCGATGTCGAAGAAGCCGACCATCATTTCGTTGTAGGTTTGATCGCCCCATTTGACGGGGCTGTCGGGGTCGGGATTGTGGGGATTATTTTTCGAATTGTCATACCAGGCGACGGCCTGCAATTCCGTGCCTGCCTTCAGGAAACGTGGCTTCGCCAGACGGTAACTCAACTGCCAGTAAAAATCGTAGTTCACGCGGACCAGAGTCTCGATTTTTGAGGGAGCATGATACGGGTCGGCCTGGTCGTGTGGGGCTTTGTCAGGCACGGATTTGTCCGGAAGGGCTTTTTCCCGGAGAGGCTTCTCCCAGAGCGAAGTGTCAGGGGAAACAATGTTGTATTCGAAGCGCTTGCCGCGAAGATGCATGTGCGGGAAAAAGCTAAGCAGGGTAGCGTCGTTGGGCAGGGTGCCATGGACCTCGACCCGGTAATTGTCGGTGGCCGGAGGAATCGGAATGGTGTCGTGGTCATTGGCTAACTGCAAGGTGATCACGCGCTGTGTGGGTGGGTGTTTGGCAAAGACGATGCCGATGCTGGTCTGATCAGATGAGGCGTGGCCGTTGGTGGTGTAGTGCATCCGGAAGACGAGGTCGGAGTGGGCGGGAATCAATTTTGCCATGCCATCGGGCCAGTGGTCGGGAGAACTGCCGGGGGCGTAGACGAGAAGCATGTCACTGTCAGTGGAATGGGCTTGGTGGCGAAGTCTCTCGTCGCCAAGAGTCGAGGCGGTGAAGGGCGTGCCGACAGGCGCCTGGCGCAGCCAGCTCGAGTCGGGCGGACGGATGTAGACAACCGCGTGATGGACGTGGGCGTGGCTTGAGGGGCGGACCTCTGACATTTGTACCCACTTGTCCTGGGTGAAACCGGTGGGGACGATTTCGTAGGTGTATTCGACGTCGCCATGAGCAGGAATTGCTACTGTCTTGGGCATCTTGATGATGACATCGGGCTGCGGAATGTTCCAGCCTACGGCTCGGTTGGGCGGAGAAGGGGCGTCGTGCGGATTGCCGGCGGGGGCGGCAGCATCGGCCCAGGCGATTAAGGTTTGGATTTGTTGTGGGGTGAGCGATGGGTCATCTGCGAAGTGGCCGCAACAGGGATCGGCAAACCAGGGCGGCATTTTCCGGGAGCGGACAGCGTCACTGATGGCACGTGCCCAGGGCCGCGTCTCTTTGTAGGTGACGAATGGCAGGGGGGCGATTTCTCCCGGGCAATGACAGGTCTGACAGTGCTGTTGGAGAATTGGGAGGACATCTTTATAGAAGGTAGGCGTGGAGGTTGCGGAAGCGCGCGCGCTCGAACTCTGCGTGGCCGGTTTAGTGCTTGGTAATTGCGCCGCAAGTAATACGACAACCGTACGAAGCAAGGTCTGAAGCAAAACTGAGACACTCCTGCTCTATTTATACCGCGCGCAGCGATGCGCAATTCAGTGTCGAGTGGCGTTAGAAATTAAGGTGGAGCATCCAAACGCATCTTTACGGCGCCATACCTCCGTCCACCCAGCGCTTGAAAAGATCGATTCGATCTTTCGGCCAGGCTCCATCGCAGGGCATGCTTCCGTCGGCAAGAGTGGTATAAATGGCGTCGGCACTGGCCTTGACCTCTTCGAAGGAGGAGAGATCGAGGCCGAAGGTCTTCATCTCTTCGACGTCGGGCGTGTCGCGGAATAAGGGGCGAATGTCTTTGGCGAAGCTCAGGGGCATTGGGAACCTCGGCGTGGGATATTAGCGCTTGCGGTCAAACTCAGCAATCAGCATTCAGCAATCATCATTCAGACAACATTACCATTGGAATGGGTTCCATGAACATCTCGCGAGATACGGCGCAAGAGTATGACGCGATCGTCATCGGGTCGGGTCAGGGTGGTACACCGCTGAGCAGGACATTGGCAGAGGCTGGGCCGCGTACCGCTCTTATCGAGCGCGAGCATATTGGGGGAACCTGCGTGAACGAAGGTTGCACTCCAACCAAGACGATGGTGGCTAGCGGACGGGTGGCTTATCTGGCGCGCCGTGCCGCGGATTATGGAGTTCGCACCGGTTCGATCAGCGTAGACATGGCTCGGGTGCGACAACGCAAGCGTGACGTGGTGAACAGTTTCCGCAATGGCAGCCAGAAGCGCCTAGAGAAGACCGCGAACCTGGAGTTGGTCTTTGGCGATGCCAGCTTCACTGGGCCGAAGTCTTTGCAGGTGCGGTTGAAGGATGGCAACCTTCGAGCGGTGAGGGCAGAGCGGATTTTCATCAACGTGGGCACTCGGGCGTCCCGGCCGCAGCTGGATGGTTTGGATCGAGTCCCCTTCCTCGACAATACTTCGATTATGGAGCTCGATGCCGTGCCCGAACACCTGGTGGTTTTGGGCGGGGGATACGTCGGCCTGGAATTTGGGCAGATGTTCCGGCGATTTGGGAGCAAGGTGACGATTGTGCAAATGCGAGAGCAGTTACTGAGCCGCGAAGATCCGGACATCGCCGCCGAGGTGACAAAGATCCTGCAACAAGAGGGAGTGGAAGTTTTATTGAAGGCGAAAGCGCAGCGCGTCAGGCAATCTGAGGGACGCCTGAAGATAGAAATCCGCATCGAGGACCAGCAGCGAACGATCGAGAGCACGCATCTGCTGGTGGCGACAGGCCGCGTGCCGAACTCTGACCGATTGAACCTTAAGGTGGCGGGGGTCGAGACTGACGCGCAGGGATTTATCAGAGTTAATAACCGTCTGGAGACCAATGTGGCGGGCGTATACGCGTTGGGCGACGTCAAAGGCGGACCTGCGTTTACACACATTTCCTACGACGATTTCCGGGTTATTCGAGCCAATGTGCTGGAAAAGAAAAACGTCACAACCGACAACCGTCTGGTGCCGTACACGGTTTTTATCGATCCCCAACTGGGCCGCATCGGCTTAAGCGAAAGCCAAGCGCGCGAGGCGGGACGGAAAGTTCGGGTGGCGAAGTTAGCGATGTCATCGGTGGCGCGGGCGATTGAAATTGACGAAACGCGGGGTTTTATGAAGGCGATCGTAGACGCCACTACCGATCAAATTCTGGGAGCAGCGGTTCTTGGCATAGAAGGCGGAGAGATCATGGCTGTGCTGGAAGTCGCAATGATGGGAAAGCTTCCCTACACTGCGCTTCGGGATGGAATTTTCGCGCATCCCACGCTGGCGGAGTCTTTGAATAATCTCTTCATGGCGATGGATCAGAAGTAAACAGCGACGCGGTCGATGCCGCGAGCAACAGCAGATTCCCTTCGACTCCGCTCAGGGCAGGCTCTCCGGCCTGACGGCCCTCGGAATGACAAGGGGTGAGAGCTGGGTGTGTGTCACGTTTCATGTCCCTGCTGCTCGGTGACGTAACTTTGATTGTGTAAAAAGCAAGAGGGTGTAAGTTGGCTTTGGCCTCGCAAGCTAAAGCCTTTCCGAAAAGGAGACCTACACCCAATGGCGAAGATAATCCCGATCACGGAGCATTTCCAACATTTTCTGGCCGAGATGAAAGAGAGTTTGTGGGGCGATCTGTGTGGGCAGACTCGGCAGGCGTGGCAGCGGAAGAAGTCTCGCTGCTGATCCGGGAAGCGTTTTTGCGGGGCATCAGTACGCGGAAGTGGGTCGGGTGGTGGCCACGCTCACCGGAGAAACGGTGAGTGCGCAGACGGTATCGAAGCTGACGCGGGATCTGGATGAA
>QIAP01000137.1 GCA_003225075.1 Acidobacteriota bacterium
CGCCCAGCTTCTGTCTTGCGCCCGAACTGTCTTCGCGCGGAATCAGTCCCAGATAACTGGCCACTTGTTTGCCTCGCTGGAAGCGGCCGACCTCGCCGATGGTCAGCACGAAAGCCAGCCCCGTGTTCGGCCCTACTCCCGCTTGCGTCATTAGCAACTTGGCCTGCGGATTTTCTTCTGCGGCGTGTTGCACCGCGGCGTCAAGCATGCCGATCTGCTGATTCACGTGATTTCAACAGCGCTGACCACTGCTCGTTCACCCGCACCCGGCCCAACTCGCCTTAGGCATGGGCTCGGAAGCTGCTCCATCGCCACTGCTCGGGTTCCAAGACCAGACCATGCTTCACCGGATTGCCGTGCATGTAGCACAACTTCTCTGCTCGTTTGCGCTCGCTCCACACGTTGAAGCCGTAGAATAGCCGCTGCCAGAAATGATCTTTCTCTTCCGGACTTTCCCACAACCTACGCTGTCCTGAACGCTGCTTGCGAAGCTGGCTCAACACGCGTCGGGCAAAGCGCTGTTTCAAGACAATCATCACCAGCGACGGGTCACCTTTTTCGGGTTCAGAAATTAGCAGATGAAAATGTTCCGGCATCACCACATAGCCGATGACCACGAAGCGAAAGCGCTGCCGCGCCTGTTCGAGAATGGTCAGAAAGAGATCGCGTCGCCGCGCGCCCAACCACGGATGCCGCTGATAACAACTGCAGGTGATGAAATGAAAATGGCCCGCTCCATAGTAGCGCTTGAGATTGCGCGGCATGAATAAAGATTGACGGGGCGCGCCGTGGCCGTCAAGGTTATCGGTCACTTCTGGTAGAGAACGCTCATGCGACGGAGTGGATGCCGTTCGCCCCACCCATTCCGCAAAAAACGCGAAATGGATGGGGCACCCCCGCCGTAGTTTCGGATATACTCCGTGTGCGAAACCGGTGGGCCACCCGCCGGCGCAAAACTATTAATAAAACCGCTTCCGGCCTCTGCTAGAAATTAGCCAACGTACGAAGGCCTAGGGTCATTCTTGGGCCCAGAAATGGTGAACCCGCCGAAGAAAGACTTTGTGAACGTCCACGCCCAACTACTGTTGTTTGCGGACAGCCTACAAATGCTTCGCGATTAGCAGAACAATTGCGCCGATAGTAGCAAGGACAAAAATTATGGTTAGCCACACCGGCCGCGATTCTTGCTTAGAGCTTTTCTCCCCCACGTGTTTTGAGAGGAGAAGTTTGATTTGATCTCGCCGCTCTTTATCCACGTTGTGTATCTCCCCTGCGTAGAGGCTAAGAAAGGATCATTTATCGGCAATTGATTGCCGAGCCAATAAGGAGTCCACCCTCAGCGGCGATCAGGTATGGAGCTGGCGGGCTGGCCCACCCTTCCGTTCCGTTCCTTCATGAGAAGAACGCGACCAGGCCGCCGAGGACGTCTTGCAGTCCGTGGGCCAGCATTGCGGGGCGCAGGCTCTTGCGCCAGTGGGCAAACAGTCCCAGAAGCCATCCCTGAACCATGACGACAACCATGACCTTGTGGTAAAAGCCGTGGGCGAGGCCAAAGACCACCCCTTGAAGGACGATAGCGAATACACGGCTGCCGGTCCAGGCGCTGAATTGTCGGGTGAGATATCCACGGAAGGTGAGCTCTTCACCAAAGCCGCCGGTCACGGCGAGTGCCAGCCATACCACCAGCTCGAATGCGGTTTTGGGCGTGATATTGGCGAGGGCACTGTCGGCGCTGCCTCCAAGAAGGTAAGCCAGAGCTCCTACCAGGGGGATGGCGACAACAAGAAATCCGACGGCAAGTCCTAGATCTTTGAAGAAACTGCCGAGTGTCGGCCAACGGCCTGAAACCAGAGTGCCGATAGAGAGCCCGCGGCGTCTCAGTGCTAGCCAGATCAAGAGCACCACCAACCATTCCTGCGCCAATACTGTGATGTAGCTTGAGAGCCGGGAACTTATGCCGGGCACATGTGCGTTTGGCAACCCGTGCTGGTACCAGCTCGCGACCGACCCTATAGCTATGGGCATCAGCACCAGGACGGTATGCCACAAGGGCGCGATGGGCTCTCTCGCAGCATCGGCGGACATTGTTACTGTTACTGCGCTTGATGACATTTGTGTCGTTTCCCCCCTCACCATTCCAGCAGGCATGGTACGGATTCCTCGGCCCTGATGGCGCTGGCAAATACTTTCATGCGCTACTAGCAAAATAAGCTAGAAGCCCTCAGGCGCGTCGAACAGATCCGGAAGAGGATGCGGCCGCAGCAGCCGCATGGTGCTGCAAGAACTCTAAGGTCTTCTCATTGAACTCCTCGACCTTCTCATAGATGGGAGTATGCGCACACGCTTCAAAGATCAGCAGCTCGGAGTTGCGGATCCTACGCTTCATCCGATCGGCAAAACGAGTGGAAGTCGCCACGTCGTGGCGGCCGAATGTGATCAGAGTTGGCGCCGTGATCCGACTGAGTTGGGACTCGGCATCATGGGTTATCACGGCGTTCGACTGCTGCATGAAACTCGCCACCGACTGCGCTGGGCGGCTTCGCACAAAGTCGGCCAATGACTGGATGTAATCTGGCTTGGCGGCATACAGCTCAGGCGTAAGGCACCACGGGAAGGGTGTGAGAATAACCATTTCGGGAACACTCTCCAAGGCTTTGGCGATTACCTGCAAAGGCTCGACGACGGCTCTCAGGAAGGGGTCCGTCTTCGGCCAACCACTATGCAGTGACAAGGACGTGACGGTGTCGGGATACTTGGGCGCCAGCCACATGCCTATGGCCGCACCGAGCGATAGACCGGAGATATGCGCCTTTGGGATCCCCACGGCCCGCATGAAAGCGGCAACGTCGTCGGCGAGAAGTTCGGTGGAATAGACGCCTTCAGGTTTGTCCGTCTCCCCTGTCCCTCGCAGGTCGAGAGAGATGCAGGTAAAGTGCTTGGCGTATTCTGCGACCTGGAACGCGTAACAGGCGTGATCGGCGGATAGGTATGGAATGAGAATGAGGGGCTCGCCGGTTCCTTGCTGGTCATAGTTCATGGTGATGTTGTTGGCTTTGACCTTAGGCATAGGAGTTTCTCCTGGTCGGCATGTGTGGATTAATTAGAAGCATTGTGTGTTCGCAGGCGGGTCGTGCCCCTCCGTTCAGGACCGAGCGGAAGGGCACTACTCTTCTTATTACTGTCATCTTCCGAGAGAGATCCCACTACTGCTTGTCATATACCGCTATGCTTTTGATCTTTTTGCCCTTCGAATCGGTTCCAGTTACGGTGACGGTACGGCTTTTGCCATCGGCCGACACGACAATTCGACCCGTGGCGGTAACCTTGCCGTCTTTCTTAGCGGTCAGAACCAGCGTGCGGTCATCAACCTTTTTTAACGACCGCGTGTCTGAAGTCGGATCGCCGGTGACGGGATAGTCTTTCCCGTCGAAGTTGCCCGTCCATTCGCTGTGGATGGGCTTACCGTCGCCGTCGACTCCATCCACCGTCGCTTTCACCTTGTCCCCCGCCGCCTCGTAGACAACCGTTGTGTTCTTGGGAGCCCCAGGAGCGATCTTGGATTTGGCCTCGTTCAGCTTCCAGGTGCCCATATGGGCGTCGTCGCTGGCGAAG
>QIAP01000050.1 GCA_003225075.1 Acidobacteriota bacterium
CCAAGGTGTCGCCTCCCCCGGCGCCAACCGGAGTCGCCGGACCAGGTAATTTCCGTGATGGTGCAACAGCTCCTGATGTCCTAGTTTCATAATTTCTCCGTGCCGCATTCGCGCAGGCCGCTGCTGACATTCTTAGCAGAGCCGAAGGGTACACGAAAAGGCTGGGGAGCGGCGAGGAGCAAATACCTTCATGCAGCAGCGTGGAGGGAGGGAGCAGCGGGGGTCCCTCGACTTCGCGAAACGATCCGCGTTGCGGATCATTTCGCTGCGCTCGGGAAGACAATGTCGTGGGGGATGACGATGTCTCGCTAGGGATGACAGTGTTTTTGGGGAGACTGGATTTGGCATCCTTGCGAAGAGCTAAGCTTGAGTACTGATGCAAAGACGTAACAGTGCAAAGACGAACTCGCCGCGCTCCTCCATTATGTGAGGCAGCGCGGCGAGTCAGGGTTTAGGAGTTTATGGGTAACGGCAAATCACCGCGACCGTTAGCCAACGTGGAGTTCGGTGGTTTTACCAACCAGTACGGCCACGCGCTCGCGGAATAAACTACGGCCGTCGGAATCGCGCAACTCGATCTCGTGGGTACCGGGTCGGAGGGCAAATTTCTTGGCCTTCTCGACCTTGTCGGCAAAGCCGCCGTCCACGTAGACGTTGGCATCTTTGTGGTCCGTCTTGATTTTGACGTATCCGAAGTTGGACGCCATGTAGTCGGGCGGATAGGCATACGGATACGGGTAATCAAAGAACGGGTCAAAGACGCGGATTGGCTCAACGATGACCACGCGCCTCGACTGTTGCGCAGGCGCCATTGCCGCCGAGGACCCTTGCGCGGCCGGGGCCGGGGGTCGCGTAGGCGCCATCGCTGTCGGGGGCCGTTTCATCGGCTCCGCGGATTGTTGAGCAAGTGCCGTCGGCACCGAGCTCAAAAACAGCCCCGCTATGACCGCGGAGGTAAATGTCTTCCAAAAACGTCGCATAGTTCCCCCTTTCTTTCCTACCTAATTAGATGCCCAGGATGGGGAATTGCTGCTTAGGTAACGCATTGGCTGCAAACGACTGAAGCATAAAAAAGATGCGTCAGCCCGCGTCACAGGCTGCATTCCGGCTAGAGATTAGGGTTACGCGAAAAGGATTTGGTTATGCGGCTACGGCATCAGGAGCTGGCGGTAGATGCCAGCAGTTTCCGCGTCGAAGCAGACGAACAGCAAGGTTTGAATGTCTCCAGCGAAGTCTCGTACTTCGTTCACGGCGATCCTGGCGGCGCGCTGCTTGGGAAAACCGTATATACCGGTGCTGATTGCCGGGAAGGCAATGCTCCTGACGTTTAGCTGGCTAGCCACCTCAAGAGAGTTGCGATAACAAGAAGCCAGCAACTGATCTTCATCGGCGTTTCCGCCCTGCCACACTGGACCAACCGTGTGGATCACATATTTGGCTCGCAGATTGTATCCCTGGGTGGCCTTTGCGCTGCCGGTCTTGCACCCACCCAGTAGGCGACATTCTTCGACCAGCCCCGGCCCAGCCGCGCGGTGGATTGCGCCATCCACCCCGCCTCCGCCGAGCAGAGAATTGTTCGCGGCGTTGACAATTGCGTCCACGGCCTGCCGGGTGATGTCCCCTTGAATTACCTGGATGGTTTTGCCCATGGAGTGTTAAGTGACACCGAAGTCATAGGCTGATGAGATAACCGTGTCGGCTCCTAACGGGCGAGTAGACTTGGAAGCGCTCAAAGCGACCAAGGCTCGGAGGAAAGGAGCCGAGCGATGATGATTATAGGGTGTGATTTGCATACACGCTACCAGCAGATCGCAATGCTGGATACGGAGACGGGCGAGGAAGTGGAGCGGCGTCTGGAGCACGAGACGGGAGGGGCGCGAGCTTTTTACTCAGGGCTGCAGGGGCGGGTGCGAGTGGGCATCGAAGCCACCGGGCACACGCACTGGTTCGAGGCCATGCTGGCAGAGTTGGGGCACGAGCTGTGGATGGGAGATGCGGCCAAGATTCGGGCGTCGGTGATTCGCAAGCAGAAGACGGATGCGCGGGATGCGGCGCACTTGCTGGACCTATTGCGCCAGGATGGCTTTCCCCAGATCTGGCGGCCGTCGCCGGCGGAGCGGGATTTACGGCAATTGGTCTGGCACCGGCAGAAGCTGGTGTGGATGCGGGGCGCAGTGAAGAATCAACTGCACGCGCTGGCCATGGGCGAGGGCGTGTGCCGCAAGAAAAAGCTGTTCACCGCTAAGGGACGCAAGGAACTGGAGGGCTTGGCGCTAGGGCCGTGGGCCAGCTATCGGCGGCAAGAGTTGTTGCGGATGTTCGATGAGTTGGCGGCAGCGACGACACAACTGGATGCGGCGGTGGAGCAAGCCGCAAAGAATCAGCCGCTGGCGGTGCGGCGGATGACGCATCCGGGAGTGGGACCGGTGACGTCGCTGGCTTTCCTACTGATCATTGGGCCGGTGGAACGTTTCGAACGTAGCAAGCAGGTGGTGAGTTATCTGGGACTGAATCCGCAGGAGCACAGTTCGGGCGGAAAGCAGCGGCTGGGAGCGATCAGCAAGCAAGGCAATCCCATGATGCGATGGCTGTTGGTGGAAGCGGGTCACACGGCGGCGCGCTTCGATCCCGCACTGCAACGCATGTATCAACGTTTGAAGTTTCGCCGTGGGGCCTCGGTGGCGAAAGTTGCCGTGGCCCGCAAGCTGGCCGTGAGGATGTACTGGATGCTGCGCAGCACGGCGGATTACGCGCAGCTGGTTCGCATGCAAGGCAGCCCGTGGGCCACCCTGGTGGAAAACAGTCCATCGCTGGGCTGATTGGGCGCCTTGCCTCCCTGAATCGTCGGGGAGTCTGAACAACGAATCATGGTGCCAGAGACCGAATAGATGGTTGGTGGAACTAGCTTCCACTGCGAGATTCTGAAAGCGAGCTGCAGTCGCGTGAGCAAAAGCAAGATCAAAAGCTCTCTAATAAGTAAAAAAAAACGGGTTCAGCGCCAACCCAACGGAAACGCTGACCTCGGACACTCTACGTGTCTCTTGACAACGCCGACAAGGTTATAAAGGGTGGCCTAGCCTATCACGCGCATTTCTACTCTCTGGGGTGCCCCCGTTCAAGCTTCGCTTGGGCGGGGATTTTTCTACCGGGGACTTGGCAGCGACCGAGATCTCCCAGAGTGCGCGCCTACGCACCGGCTGCCGATACGCGCTCGACTGGCTGCTTCCCCGGGGCCAGCGCGATCAGCGCTACACCAATGATAACGAACCCGGCCCCGCCGCCCAGCAGGTGTCCCCGTTCGTTCACATCACGGAGTGCCTGCACCGCCATAACCGCCGCGTGAGCAAGGCTCGACCATGCGGTGAAGGCGATCAAGCTGCGATTCGCCCATGGGTTCCGCGCCGCTATCAACAGAAAAATCCCCAGGGTGACATAGAGGCTAAGCATCATCGCAAGGGCGGCTTCCGACCATAAAAACATCGTCAAGGGATAAACGGTAGCCACAAAGAGCAATCCCACCAACACCAATAGACCCTTCAGCGCTCGTTCTCGATTCATGGTGCCCTCCTGCTAAATCACGCTATGTGGAAAAGACAAATACAGCCGGTGCCCCGTCTACCCTTGGTGCGATGCGAGACCTTTAATTCTCTCTCAATGTGGTATAAGGCATGGTCCCATGCCCTACGCAGACCCTGAACTAAGCGCAAGCCGCTTAGATCGTTACGTTGGAGAAGGCGCCTGCTCCCTTTGCCTCGAGCAGATTCGGGTAGACCTGAACGCCAAGGATTTGCACCAAACCCTGCGTAAGCTGGAACACGCGTTTCTCGACCACGTCAAAGAAAAACATCCCAATTAACTCAACAAGAATTTCTTCAATCGAAGTTCATAGTCTCAATGGCCGAACTTCGCTCGGATGATTCCTATCCTTGGCGTGCGCACGGTGGGCGGCATCGTCATAGGGAGCGTAGGCTTTCGTCACCACCGCGCTTGCCAGGCTCACCAGTAGAGCAACGATCAGCCCGCTGGCCCAGCCCAGCAGAGGCAGGTCCACTACACAGATCAGAAACCCGATGGCGAAGCGATCCAGGAACGCGCCGAGAATTGCGACGCGCTTGTCGGGGAAAGACATTGGCAACGGTTCGCCACACTGGGCCGGGTGCCCCGTCCTCGTCTCTCCCGCTTTTGGAGAGACAGGGCGGGGATGTTGATGCTGAACCGGACGCCCGCAGGACCTCTGTGACGACGAGCGTGGTAGTGATCAGTATTCACACCGACCCATTACCGATAACTACCTTCCTTGACTTGGATTCTCACGCGACCCGATAATAAAAAGTTCTCTTGTCAATTCTGAAATCATAAGGAGCGGTGTGGTGGGATCAAGTGCCGGTTCGGCGGCCCCCGCAGTCGTTAAACCTAAGATCAAGCAGGGAGTGGCTCCGCTTCGCGCCGGCGAAGGACATTCTTTCCTGCTGCGTCGCCTGCACTCGCTGACTGGCATCGTGCCCGTCGGATTATTTCTGATTGAGCACTTCATCTCCAACGCCTTCGCCGTCAATGGCCCGGCGGCATATACCAAGCAAGTCGAATTTCTCACCAGTTTCCCTTTTGTCGTCGCGCTGGAATTGTTCGGCATCTGGCTCCCGATTCTCTTTCACTCTCTCTATGGCTTCTACATCTGGTATCGCGGCGACTCCAATATTGGCGAGTATCCCTGGACCGGCAACTGGATGTACGCCGCACAACGCTGGACCGGCGCCATTGCCTTCTTCTATATGGGCTGGCATACCTGGCATATTCGCTTCACCGGCGTACATATTTTGAGCCATCCCGCATCAGCTTTCGGAAAAGTGCAGTTGGAATTTCAGAATACCTGGGTGGCGATGTTCTACCTGGTTGGCATCATCGCCGCCTCGTGGCACTTTGCTTATGGTCTGTGGCTGTTCGCCGCGAAGTGGGGGATCGTCACCGGCGACCGCGCCCGGCGCAGGTTTGGATATGTGTGCGTCATCATCGCGGTGGTATTCATTGCGGTGGGGATGGCAACGATGCGGTCATTCTTCCATTGGCCATTGCACCCAGTGAATGGTGGGTCAAGTTAATACGGCCGAGTTGAATACGATCGAGCTTGGAATCAATTCTGATGATGTGGTAGTTGCGCAACATCCTGGCAAACGGGAACTTCATTTCGCATGGCAGCTAATCCGAAAATCATAGTAATAGGCGGAGGACTGGCGGGACTCTCGGCGGTCATCAAGATTGCCGAGAAGGGCGGGCAGGTGGATCTGTTTTCCATCGTGCCGGTAAAGCGTTCGCATTCGGTATGCGCGCAAGGCGGCATTAACGCCGCCAAAAATCTCAAAGGCGAAGGCGATTCCACCTGGCAGCACTTCGATGACACCGTCTATGGCGGCGATTTCCTCGCCAACCAGCCTCCGGTAAGAGCAATGTGTGAGGCTGCCCCCGGCATTATTGATCTGCTCGATCGTATGGGAGTGCCGTTCAATCGCACTCCGGAAGGCTTGCTCGACTTTCGCCGCTTTGGAGGGACGCTCTATAACCGCACCGCGTTTGCCGGCGCCACCACCGGCCAGCAGCTACTCTATGCGCTCGACGAACAGGTCCGCCGCTACGAGTCCGAGGGCAAAGTCAAGAAGTTCGAGCACTGGGAGTTCCTCTCCGCCGTGCTCGATTCCAACCGGGTGTGCCGCGGCATCGCCGCCATGGATTTGCAGAGCATGGAAGTGCGCACCTTCCCTGCCGACGCCATCATCATCGCCACCGGCGGTATCGGCGCTATTTTTGGCAAGTCCACAAATTCTGTAGTGTGCACCGGATCGGCGCAGTCGGCCGTGTACCAGCAAGGCTGCTACTACGCCAACGGTGAATTCATACAGGTGCACCCGACATCGATCCCGGGCGAGGACAAACTCCGATTGATGTCTGAATCGGCACGCGGCGAAGGTGGACGAGTCTGGGTCCCGAAAAAGCCGGGCGACAAGCGCGATCCGCGCAGCATCCCCGAAAAAGAACGCTGGTACTTCCTCGAAGAATGGTATCCCAAGTATGGCAACTTAGTGCCCCGCGACGTCGCCACCCGCGCAATTCACAAGGTAGTCTACGAACACAATCTCGGCATCGATGGCAAACCCATGGTCTATCTAGACCTAACCCACATCGACCGCAAAGTCCTGGATCGCAAACTGGAAGGCATCCTGGAAATCTACGAAAAGTTCGTAGGCGACGACCCCCGCGAAGTCCCCATGAAAATCTTCCCTGGAATGCATTACTCAATGGGAGGGCTTTGGATTGATTACAGGCAGGCGACTAATATTCCGGGCATCTTTTCTGCCGGGGAGTGCGAATACCAGTATCACGGTGCTAACCGGCTGGGAGCGAATTCGCTAGTGTCCTGCATCTGGGGCGGATTTGTGGCGGGGCCGGCGGCGGTCGAATACGCGCGCGGGATGCAAGGCGTTTCTTTTGTGGCGCGAATTAGGAGAGGTGATGACCAGGGACTGCACAGTCATCCGCTACAACAAGAATCTCCAGCAGACTGACGCCAAACTGGTTGAATTGCTGCAGCGTTTCGAGCACATCAACCTGAGCGACCGATCGCAGTGGGCCAATACCACCATTGTTTTTGCGCGCCACCTGTACAACATGTTGCAACTGTCACGCGTGATTGCGCAGGGCGCGGCCATGCGGAACGAGTCCCGGGGCGCCCATTACAAACCGGAGTTTCCGGAGCGCGATGACAAGAACTGGCTGAAGACGACCAAAGCTAGCTTCGCGCCGGATGCGGACGAGCCAAAGTTTGAGTTCGAGCCGGTAGACATATCGCTGATTCCTCCGCGACCGCGAAGGTACGACGTGACGAAGTGACTTGTCCTAAGAAGAATTTAAGGAAGTAAATGGCTGACAACAAAACCGTCATTATTAAGATCAAGCGCCAGGCGAATCCCGACTCTAAAGCGTATTGGGAAGAATTTGAATTGCCTCAGACGCCGGGGAGAAATGTAACTTCGGCGCTGATGGAGATCGCCGTCAATCCGGTCACCCGCGATGGCAAGAAGACCACGCCGATCACCTATGATGCCAACTGCCTGGAGGAAGTGTGCGGCTCTTGCGCCATGCTGGTCAACGGGAAGGCACGCATGGCCTGCTCCGCCTTGCTGGAGAAACTCGATCACCCAGTCAAGCTGGAGCCGTTTTCTAAGTTTCCGGTGGTTCGGGATCTCGCCGTAGACCGCAGCGTCCTGTTTGAAGATTTGAAGCGGGTGAAGGCGTGGGTTCCGATTGATGGCACCTACGACCTGGGTCCTGGCCCTCGCGTGACCATGCAGGAACAAGAAGTGGCGTATCCCTTGTCCCGTTGCATTTCCTGCTGCTGCTGCATGGAAGCCTGCCCGCAGTTCAATGAATCCACCGATTTCGTGGGCGCCGCCGCTATCTCCCAGGTGCGGCTGTTCAACACCCATCCCACGGGCAAGGCGCTCAAGCGGGAGCGACTGGCAGCCCTGATGGGCGATGGCGGCATCCAAGAATGCGGCTATGCGCAGAACTGCGTCGAGATCTGCCCCAAGGACATCCCCTTGACCCGCTCTATTTCTGAGGTGGGCCGCGAGGTAATGAAACAGGCGATTGGTGATTTGTTTAGACGATAAGTGAAGGTGTGTGTCTTCAGCTGGATGCCGCTCTGGGCGCGGGAAGTAACCATTCGAATAACCAACGGTAATTGGTTACCGGAACATCCTTGCGTAACTGCCCCCAGCTTGATTTTGATTGTTCGCGTTATTCAAGTCTGATTAAATAGTTTCCTGCTGCATATTCAGGGCAGATTTAGCAGACTCGAGGCCGCTTCGTGGAAATGAAAACACGGCGATCCGTCACTCTGGCTCTCCTGATAACGGTCACGGTATGCGGGCAGGCTTTTGCAATGCATCGCTACACGGGCCGGCGAACGCGCCATTCGAGCAGCCGTCATTTTCGCTACTTGAGGTGGAACCCGATGTTCCGCCCCTCCCACGAATCCCTGCTGCGCCAAAACGAGGAGATTGATCGCCTCGAGCTGCCACGGATCGCAGACGATTACGAACTGGAAGACTTAAAGGCACGCGAAGTATTGGTACCAATCAATCAGAGCCAATATCTTCGTTTTGATCCCAGACTCGATCCTGCCCGTCGCTACTGCCGCGCATGGACGCGCGATTTTCTGGGCGATCTGAGCCAGGCTTATTATCGGCGCTTCCATGAGCAGATCCAGGTGAATTCGGCGGTACGCACGGTGCTGGTGCAGCGCAAGCTGCGGCGGCACAATCGCAACGCCGCTCCCGAATCCGGAGAAACAGCCTCGTCACATCTGGCTGGACTTACAGTGGATATCCAACGCCGCGGCATGACTCGTGACCAGGTCAGGTTCATGGAGCGATATTTGTTCTACCTCCGCGCGCTGGGTCTTGCAGAGCCCGAGGAAGAGCGCCGTCAATGGGTATTTCACGTGATGGTCTCTGACCGCTACGGCGATTGGCGACAGAGCCAAACCGCCGCACGCTGGGAACCGACCGAAGAAGTCAGTCAGGAACTTCAGTAGTTCTCTGCACCTGGTTCTCAGTTCCCCCTTTTCTCAGTTTTGTCACTGTTCTGAGCTGAAATCTTTCTGACTCGCCTTGTCCCGTATACAATCCATTGCTTGCGCCCGCGATGAGTGGCGCACCAATCCTATGATCGATCTACGTATCTACCTTGCGCTTTTTTCTTTCGTAACTGCTGTGGCGTTCGCACAAGGGGCGAAGTCGAACGCTGCGAATGTCACTCCCCGGGCACGCCAGATCCACAACTCGGCAATTGTCGTGGACACACATGCCGATACGCCGCAACGCTTTCTGGACGAGAACTTTGATATTGGCAACACCGATCCTAAAGACAATGGGCACGTGAGCCTGGACAAGGCGCGCGCCGGCAACCTAGGAGCTGAGTTTTTTTCCATCTGGGTTGAGCCTTCTTTCAAAGGTCAATACGCACACCGGGCCCTTGATCTCATCGATTCAGTTTACGAGCAGGCGGCGCGCCATCCCGACCGCATGATGATGGCATACACCGTCGACGATATTGAGCGCGCCCACAAACAGAAGAAGCTTGCTTCGCTGCTGGGAATCGAGGGCGGCCACGCGATTGAGAATGACATCCGTTTGCTGCGCGATTTCTACAGGCTGGGCGTGCGCTATATGACGCTGACCTGGTCGAATACCAATGAGTGGGCCGATTCTTCCGGCGACATCAACGATGCCAAGGTCGAGCACCACAACGGGCTGACGGATTTCGGCAAGCAAGTAGTGCTGGAGATGAATCGCCTGGGCATGATGGTGGACATTTCACATGTGGCGGATAAGACGTTTTATGACGCTGTATCCACCAGTCACGCGCCGGTAATTGCGTCGCACTCGTGTGCGCGCGCTCTTTCTGATCACCCCCGCAACATGACTGATGACATGCTGCGGGCCATGACTAAGAACGGCGGAGTCGTGCAGGTCAACTTCTATTCAGCGTTTGTAGATGAAAACTATCGCAAAGCAGCCGCGGCCCTAGAGAAGGACCGCGATGCCGCGATCGCAAAGTTTGTGGAAGAACATAAAGCGCAAGGCAAGCCGGTGCCCTATGCGGAGTACGACCGCGTCCAAAGAGAGTGGGCGGCAAAGATACCGCGGCCACCGTTTAAATCACTCATTGACCAGATCGACCATATTGCCAAAGTGGCAGGCGTGGATCATGTCGGCCTCGGCTCGGACTTTGACGGGGTGAGCGGAGCTACTCCGGAGGGAATTGATTCTGCTGCAGACCTGCCAAAGATCACCCAGGGGTTAGTGGACCGCGGCTATAGTGCAGGCGACATTCATAAGATTCTCGGCGGTAATACGCTACATGTCTTTCGCGAAGTTGAGCGTGTAAGCCGGCAGATGCAAGCAGAAAAAACGAACGCCGCGGCCAGCAAATGATTCCTGGCTTATCCTGTCGTACAATTTATTTCAACCATTTTGCGGAGTTCGTCGGCGGAATCTGCGAAGTGCCGACAGAGGCCCGTTGATCATTTCCTCTCAAGGAGTATTAGAAATGCGCAAGTGTTTCGCCCTTTCATGTTTTGTCTGGCTGTTATCACTAATGGCCTGGTCGCAAGCTGCTCCTGCTTCCAACGCCGCCAAGAAGCCGGCAGGGGCTGCGAAACCTGCCGGTTCAGGCGAGCCCACGGCGGTTATTGATACCACCGCTGGAAAACTTACCTGCAAACTGTTTGCGAAACAAACACCGGAGACGGTGGCAAATTTCATCGGCCTGGCGAACGGAACCAAGGATTGGAAGAATCCCATGAGCGGAGTCACCAAGCATGGGGTTCCGCTTTATAACGGCACGATCTTTCATCGTGTCATTCCCGGGTTCATGATCCAGGGTGGAGATCCCGCGGGTAACGGAACGGGCGATCCCGGTTACAAATTTAAGGACGAGATTGTTTCCGGTTTGACATTCGATAAGGCTGGGCGGCTGGCTATGGCCAATTCCGGTCCTAACACAAATGGCTCACAGTTCTTTATTACCGAGGTGCCGACCCCGCATCTGAATGGGCACTACAACCTCTTCGGGCAGTGTGACGAACCCAGCGTGGAACTGGTGAAGAAGATCGCACGCATGGCGCGCGATCCGCGTGACGATCGGCCCTTCCGTCCGGTGAGGATCACTCACATCACGATTGTGAGTGCTAGCAGTGCAGCGGCTCCGGCGGCGAAACCCGGGAAACCAGCCGCCAAGAAGCCCTCCGCGGGGACGGCTAACGCACACTAGGAGATTGCTCTCGGGCTGAGCGTTTGGTGAAGCAATGGAATGCGAAAAAGCAGATCCTTCACCTCGCTCAGGATGACAAATAACGAAAGACATCTGAAAGGATTCTCATGACCCGTCAGCCCGGCACTTACGCGACGTTTAGCACCAGCGAGGGAACGATCGTTTGCCGCCTGTTCGAGAAGGAAGCGCCGAAGACGGTGCAGAACTTTATCGATCTCGCCGAAGGCAAACGCGAGTGGACCCATCCCGTTACCCACAAGAAAAGCAAAGACCGTTTATACGACGGTACGATTTTTCACCGCGTGATTCCGAATTTCATGATTCAGGGTGGGGACCCCGCCGGCACCGGCTTCGGTGGTCCGGGATATCAATTTGAAGACGAGACCAAGGGTTCTCCGCATAAATTCGACAAGCCGGGCAAGCTGGCCATGGCCAACGCGGGACCGAACACCAATGGATCCCAGTTCTTCATAACGGTGGCTCCGACCCAGTGGCTTACCGGAAACCACACCATTTTCGGCGAGGTAGTCGAGGGGCAGGATGTCGTTGAAAAAATAGTGAGTGCCCCACGCGGCAAACAGGATAAGCCGGTGAAAAACGTGGTGGTGCAATCAGTGGCAATTGAGCGAACATAGCCGAGAACACCATAGTGATTCGGACACAGAACTGACACTATCGAACCGCGAAAGCAAGCGCACTGCGGCGGTTTGAGCGGCTCTCCCTTTTCCCTCTATAATAGAAGGATTCCGTAGCCCTCCCGAAGCCACCAGCGGACCTGCCCCCGAGATATTGTTTGTGGGGGCAAAGAGGAGCGCTTGCGGCGGTCCCTTTTCCGATGTCTAACGACAGTATCGTGGTTCGTGGCGCTCGGGTTCACAACCTTAAAAATATCGACTTCGAAATCCTGCACAACACTCTTACGGTGGTGACGGGAGTTTCGGGCTCGGGCAAGTCTTCACTCGCCTTCGATACGATTTATGCGGAGGGGCAACGCCGCTATGTTGAGTCGCTTTCTGCATATGCCCGGCAGTTCCTGGAGCGGATCGAAAAGCCTGATGCAGACATAATTGATGGGATCGCTCCGGCCGTTGCCATCCGTCAGAAGAACACCACCCGCAATCCCCGGTCTACGGTCGCTACGGCCACCGAGATTTACGATTATCTGCGACTTCTCTTTGCTCGTATCGGGCGAACCTATTGCCTGAACTGCGGCAACGAAGTGAAGAAAGATACGGTGGACGACGTAGCCCGAGCCGTCCTCGCGCTGGGGGAGGGCACGCGACTGAACGTTCTGTTCCCGCTTCAGCCGCTTATCCCAGCGCCTGCCAGCGACCCAGCCAAGAAGGCACGCGGCAAGCGCAAGGCGTCCGCGCCTCAGGCGAGCGTCCTTTCTGATGCCCTGAAAACGCGCCTTTTCGATCTACGCCAGCGCGGCTTCAATCGGCTTTACCAGAATGGCCAGATTTTCGAGTTTTCAACGCCTGAATCGCTTCTGGAAATTGATTTTGATAAGCCGGTGTTCCTTCTGGTTGACCGGCTGGTTGTTTCGTCAGAGGGCCGCCATCGCATCGTTGATGCAACCGAGATTTCTTATCGCGAAGCCGGCGAAGTGATATTTGAAACAGCTTCAAGCGACGGTCAGCAGCCGCAGCAATTTTGGTTCTCTCAGCGCTTTGAATGCAAGCAGTGCAATATCCGCTACGAGGAGCCGGAGCCACGGTTGTTTTCTTTCAACAATCCCTACGGCGCGTGCCCGCGCTGTCAAGGCTTTGGTAACACCATTGACTTCGATCTCGATTTGGTCATTCCGGATAAATCGAAAACTTTAAATGAAGGCGCGATCGAGCCCTGGACCAAGCCGAAGTACCGTCCGCTGTCGACAGAATTGAAGCGGTTCGCAAAGCAGGCGGGAATACCACTGGATGTGCCCTGGGCGGAACTCGACATTGAACATCAGCGGCTAGTCATTGAAGGCGAGGGCCGGTTCCCCGGCGTGCGTGGCTTCTTCAATCATCTGGAACGGAAGAAATACAAACTGCATGTGCGGGTTTTCCTGAGCCGCTACCGCGGATACTCGGTGTGCTCGACGTGCAATGGCGCGCGCCTGCGCCGGGAAGCCCGCCAGGTAAAGATCAATGGCAAGCACATTTGCGACGTATGCAGCATGACGGTGGAGGAAGCGTCAAAGTTTTTTGATGGGCTTGTCCTGAGTGAGCAGGAAGGAGCCATTGCGGAGAAGATCCTGGAGGAACTTCGGGAACGCCTGCTCTTCCTCAATGAAGTTGGCCTGGAGTATCTGACTCTCGACCGGCTGTCGTCAACACTGTCGGGAGGTGAGGCGCAGCGCATTCAGCTTGCAACATCTCTGGGATCACGCCTGGTGGGAACACTTTACGTGCTGGATGAGCCGTCCATAGGCCTGCACAGCCGCGACACTCATCGCCTGATCAAGATACTTCATGACCTTCGCGAGCTGGGAAATACAATTCTCGTAGTCGAACACGATCCCGATATCATGCGCGCTGCGAATCGGATCCTCGACCTCGGTCCGGGGGCAGGGGAACATGGCGGCAAGGTTATTGCCGAAGGAACCTACGAGCAGATTAAGAAGACCCCGGCTTCGCTTACTGGACGCTATCTCGCTGAAGAGTTGCGGATCCAGTTGCCGGCTGCGCGCCGCAAGGCTGGGACACAAGCCATTCATATATTTGGGGCCCGCGCCCACAATCTGAAAAACATCGATTTGAAGATTCCTCTGGGGATGATCGTGGCTATAACCGGGGTCTCAGGATCGGGAAAATCGAGTTTGCTGCACGACGTACTGTTTCAGGCGCTGGCTGCGGCCAAAAGGCAAACTAATGGCACGCAGTTCACGGCTGCGACCTGGGACCGCTTGGAAGGGGCGGAGTTTATTGACGACGTGGTTCTGGTAGATCAATCGCCGATCGGCCGGACTCCACGATCGAATCCGGTAACCTATACCAAGGCTTTCGACGGAATCCGCGACTTGTTCGCTTCCCTTCCCGAGGCCCAGAAACGCGGCTTCAGCGCGGGACATTTCTCTTTCAACATTCCCGGCGGGCGTTGCGAAAATTGCCAGGGCGACGGCACGGTCACGGTAGAGATGCAGTTCCTTGCCGATGTCGAGCTGATCTGCGAGGAGTGCAAAGGGACACGCTTCAAACCTCAAGTACTCGAGGTCCGCTACAAGGGCAAGAATATTCATGATGTGCTGAACCTAACCGTGCGCGAAGCATTGAAGTTTTTTGCCGAAGTGCCAAAGATCACGGAAAAGTTGCGGGTGCTCGAGGAGGTTGGACTTGGCTATCTGCGGCTGGGGCAATCGGCGACGACACTCTCCGGTGGCGAAGCCCAACGCATGAAATTGGCGGCACACTTGCAGCCCGCGGCGCGGGAGGCGGGACGGGCTTCGATTGGCGAGGGCGGACAGCGCCGTCGCCGGCGTGTGCTGTATATCTTTGATGAGCCGACGACTGGGCTGCACTTCGACGATGTGAGCAAGCTGCTTTCCGCCTTCCGCCGTCTGATTGACGCGGGCGGATCGATCATTGTGATCGAGCATAATCTGGAGGTGATCAAGACGGCCGATTGGGTCGTGGATCTCGGGCCCGAAGGCGGCGATCGCGGCGGCTATGTGGTGGGGTCGGGGACGCCCGAGGCTATCGCTAAACTGCCCAATTCTTATACCGGTAAGTACCTTGCCCGCATCTTAAATGGTAACGGAGCCGCTCGTTCCAATGGCAAGAAGTAGAGGACTTGTTGCAGGTTTACTGACCGCAGAACTATTGTGCGGTTGGACTCTGGCTGCGCAGACGACCGGTAAGACAGTGCGGCATCACCGAGAGGCGGTCGTCGATCAGACCTCGCAGGAGCTCGCGCGAGCTGAAAATGCCATCGAGAAGAAGGACTACGCCTCGGCAGAGCCGTTATTAAGGAAAATAGTGGACAGCGATCCGTCTGATTATCAGGCCTGGTTCGATCTAGGTTTTGTTTACAACGCGCAGGGGAAGCTGGAAGATTCAATCAATGCTTATCGCAGATCTGTTACAGCTAAGCCGGATATTTTCGAGTCGAATCTGAATCTGGGTTTGATGCTTGCGAAAGCCCGCCAGGCGGATGCCGAGCGTTATCTTCGTGCTGCCACCAGGCTGACACCGACCGACCATGCGGCAGAGGGTCGTGAGCGCGCGTGGCTATCCCTGGCACGCGTTCTCGAAAACAGAAAACCGCAAGAAGCGCTGGCTGCGTATCGCGAGGCTGCTGCATTGCAACCAAATGATACCGAGCCTCACATCTCCGCTGGTTTGCTACTTGAACGGGAAAATGATCTAAACAGTGCAGAGAAAGAGTACCAACAGGTATTGGGCCTCGATCCCCGATCAGTTGAGGCGCTCAGTGCCTTAGCCAACATCTATATGCGCGGCAAGCGGCTGCCCGAGGCGGAAAACGCGCTGCGAAGAGTGGTTGTGCTCCGGCCACAGGATGGCGGAATCCACGTGCAACTGGGACGTATATTGGCGGCTTCGGAAAAGCATGACGATGCTATCGCCGAGCTTCAGGCAGGTTTAAAACTAGCTCCCGGCGATACCGCTGCGGAACGCGATCTCGCGGATGTATACGCCGCTGCGGGAAATTACAATCAGGCAGAAGCTCTGTACCGGCCACTCCTGGCGGCGACGCCCAACGATGCCGAACTTCACCAGGGACTTGGGCAGGCGCTGATGAAGCAAAGAAAATTTCCAGAGGCGCAGCAGGAATTTCTGCAAGCCGTCAAGCTCAAACCGAATGATCCAGCGGTTTACGGAGACTTGGCCGCCGTCGCCAACGAAAACAAAGACTATTCACTTGTAATTAAGGCACTCGACGCGCGCGCCAAACTTGCGCCAGAGACTCCGCCAATCAGCCATTTCTTTCGGGCCACAGCCTACGACCATTTACGGGACTACAAGCAGGCGGCCGCGAACTATCGTCTCTTTCTACAAGCTGCTGACGGCAAGTTTCCCGATCAAGAGTGGCAGGCTCGACACCGGCTGATCGCCATCGAACCGAAGAAATAGATGCTATGAAAAAGTGCGGCATCATTTTGGCTCTCTTTTTCTCTGCTGCGATTGGGTCGGCGGGTACGGAACAGACTGTGGCGGAGCTCAAGGCGCGGGTGGAGTCTGCGCGGGAGGAGGACCGGCCCGGGATTTGCGTTGGTATAGCCGCGCGCCAGCTCGATGCCGCCGCCAAGCTCTATACTGCCGGCAACCCACAAGAGGCGCGCAACGCCATTGAGGATGTGGCCACCTTCTCAGAAAAAGCCCGCGACGCGGCCAGCAAATCGGGGAAAAAACTGAAGCCTACAGAAATAGCAGTTCGAAAAATGGCACACAAGTTGCGCGATATGAAACGAACTCTGAGCTTCGAAGATCAGGCCCCGGTACAAGATGCCATCGATCGTCTGGAGCACGTGCGTACCGACCTGCTCACTAAAATGTTCGGCATCAAGGGTGAAAAATGACTGCTTCCCGGCTCTCATCCTGTCTCAGCGTGGTGCTGCTTTTGTTGGCCTCCAGCACCGCTCAGCGCATGCACGAACCTCTTAGTCCCGCAGAAATTGACCAGCTCCGAGATACGGCGATGGAACCCGAACTGCGCCTCAAGCTGTTCGTCAAATTCAGCCGCGCCAGGCTAGCAACCCTCGAACAGATGCGCAGCGATCCCAAGGTAACCGATCGCGGCCTGAAGACCCACGATCAACTGGAAGATTTTGTCGCCCTCTACGACGAGCTCAACGACAACATTGACACCTATGTGGATCGCAAGGATGACGTTCGCAAGCCCCTCAAAGCAGTTATCGAAGCTGACACTGAATTTCAAGCCAAGTTACGCGCCTTCAAGAATGCCGCGGGCGTGCAGGAAGCCGAAGCCAAACAGTACGAATTTGTTCTGTCCAATGCGATGGAGGCCCTGGATAATAGCGCCGCTGACCATCGCAAGCTGCTGGTCGAGGAAGAAGAAGCGGCCAAGCACAAGAAGAAAAAAGCGAGTCATTAAGAAATCGTGTTGCGATCCACGACGACTTATTTGTGGGTGTCGCGTGTCTCGCGTAGCTTTCGCAAAGCGAACCCTGGCTGCACTCTCCTGTTTGGTTTTCTCATGCTAACCTAACCCAAATGAGAGAAGGTCTGCTCGAATTTTTTCAGGAAAGTTATCGCGAACTGCGTCCGCGGGCGCCCTTGCCCGACTTCGTCGTCGAGTTCTTCGCCTTCGCCAACGTGAACAACACCATCCGTTTGCGCGAGGGCAGGCTTTTGGTTCGACTTTCCGATTTGCTGGAAGGGGCTCCGGAATCTGTATTGCGCGCCATTGCTCACATCCTGGTAGCCAAGATGTATCGCAAGCCGGTTGAACGTGCGCATGCGACGCGCTATCGCAAGTACGTTTCAAGCCACAAAATCGCCAGCAAGATACATCTAGTGCGCCAAATGCGGGGACGTAAACGTATAGAAACCGCCCGTGGCAAGGTCTATGACCTGGACATTATCTTCGAAGACTTGAACGCGCGTTACTTTCATGGCCTGCTCGCCCGGCCAAACATGACCTGGAGCCGCGACCATGCGCGCAACATTCTCGGACATTACGATCCAGCGCACAATACGATTGTCGTGAGCCGGGTATTCGACCATCCGCGGGTGCCGCGTTATGCCGTCGAGTACATCGTTTACCATGAGATGCTGCACCTCAAGCACCCCGTAAGGTTGCGTGGCAGTCGTCGCTGTGTCCATCCCGCGGAGTTTGCCGCCGAGGAGAAACTCTTCCCTCAACTGGAAGACGCGAAAAGCTTTCTCAAGTGCCTCTAGCTCAGTGGGTCGTTTGGGCCACGTTTCATGCCACTTCGCGCCGGAAATGCCTGTGTTTACTGCTTCTCGTTGACGCTTCCGCAGCCAGCAGACTATCCTAGAAGTTGAACTTGAAACTCCTTTTTATAGTGATTTTCAGAGGGCTGAGGGCCCATTTCTAAATGATTCAGGCTTTTATTGTGACCTTGCGTGAGGGTGTCGAGGCCGCCCTGATCGTTGCCATCACGCTGGCCTATCTAAGCAAGATCGGCCGTAATGATCTGCGCAAATCGGTCTATGCGGCGCTGGTTGCCGCATTTGTCGGCAGCATTGGCGTGGCCGTCCTGCTCTCCCGAACGAAGTGGAATCAGGATGTTTTCGAAGGCTGGATCATGCTGGCCGCCGCTGTCTTCGTCGCGACCATGATCATCTTCATGATGAGGACCGGACGCAAGCTTAAAGGTCAAATCGAAGGCAAGCTTGGCTCGCTCGCGCAGGAAGGTTCCCACTCGGGTATTTTTCTATTCATCTTTCTGATGGTGCTACGGGAAGGGGTTGAGACGGTGCTGACCCTCACGGGCGTCTCCCTGACCTCCACCGAGCTGATGAGTTTTCTGGGCACGCTGTTTGGCGTGATTGCGGCCGTTCTCTTTGGTGTGATGTTTGTGAAGGGTAGCGTACGGATCAACCTGCAGAAATTCTTCCGCATCACCACCGTCATCCTGTTCTTCGTGGCGGCACAACTCGTCATCTCCGGTCTGCACGAGCTTTCCGAATATGGTGTTCTGCCCTCCTCTCGCCAGGAGATGGCTATCATCGGTCCGATTGTTCGAAACGAAATGTTCTTTGTCGTGACCATCCTTGCCCTGGCGGCATTGATGGTGCTATTTGAGGTGAAGCGGCGCGAACCTGTGCCCGCTTCTGCATCCCCAGCGGAACAGCGCAAAGCCACGTGGAGCGCCCGCCGCGAGCGGCTGTGGATGGCTTCGGTGTATGCCAGTTCTTTTCTGTTCATCGTGATGGTGACGGCCCAATTTATCTACGAAAAGAGCGTGAGCGCGGTTTCTCCTGCGAGCCCGGTGACCTTTGTCAACGGCAAAGTGTCTATTCCGCTCCCCCAGATTTCAGGGGGCGACCTGCATGCCTTCACCGCGAGTGAAAACGGCGTCAATGTTCGTTTCTGGCTCTATCAGAAAACCGACGGAAAGGTCGCTACTGTGTTAGACGCGTGTCAGATCTGCGGCCCTGTGGGCTTCCGCAAGGGACCCAACGGCGTCATTTGCCGCAATTGTGCCGCCCCTATTAATGCCCAGTCGGTGGGTAACACCGGTGGATGCAATCCCATTCCTCTTCAAGCGACCGTCACTTCGGACGCGGTTGTGATCAGTGAGGCGGACGTGGCGGCTGGCAGCCGTTACTTCCGGCAGCAGTAATTCATGTTTTTCCGCATGGTTTACGAATCGTTCCGCCGCCAGAAACGGCGCAAGCTTCTGGCCGGCGTTGCGGTCACGCTGGGCGTTGCCGTGGCGACAGCGATGATCGGCGTTGCCACCGATATTGGCGACAAGATCAGTCGCGAATTGCGCAGCTACGGCGCCAACCTGGTAGTCACGCCGCAGGAGGATACGGTTGACGTCGAAATCGGCGGCGTGAACCTGAAACCGCCGAGTGATGGCGCTTTTCTCAACGAAGCGGACCTGCCAAAAATCAAAGAGATTTTCTGGCGCAACAATATTGTCGGCTTCGCTCCCATGCTGCTGGTGAATGTGAAAGTTGGCGGCCCAAGCGATACGAAAGTTGTGACCTTGCTGGGAACTTATTTTTCAAAGCGGCTCAAGTCCGGCACGCAAGAATTTGTTACCGGAGTTCGCATCACAAATCCGTGGTGGAAGGTGCAGGGATCCTGGCCTGACGACAACTCCAACGAAGTCCTACTTGGCGAGCGACTGGCGGCAAAGCTTCATCGCCGGCCAGGCGATCGAATCGATGTTAACGGCCGGGAGCTTCGGATAGCGGGGATCCTATCCACCGGCAGCAATGAAGATGAGGGAATTGATGCGCCCCTGGCGGTGGCGCAGCAAATAGTCGGCAAACCTGGGGCGGTCCGCCGTATTTACGTTAGCGCATTGACCAAACCAGAAGACGCATTTGCCCGTCGCGATCCGAAGTCACTGAGCCCGGCGGATTTGGAACGCTGGTCCTGCTCACCCTATGCGCAGTCAATCGCCTATCAGTTGCAAGGGGCGATCCCACATTCGCGTGCCGAGCAGATTCGTCAGGTGGCGCAGAACGAAGGCACGGTGCTCTCACGCATTAAAGGCCTGATGCTGCTGCTGACCGTGGCCGCACTATTCGCGTCGGCGCTTGCGGTCTCGGCAGCCATGGCGACGGCTATCTTTGAGCGCCGCCATGAAGTTGGGCTGATGAAGGCCCTGGGGGCAGATAATGCGACGGTTGCATCGCTATTTTTCGCCGAAGCCACCCTGCTGGCTATATTAGGCGGATTGATAGGGTTTGCGGGTGGCGCGCTGCTGGCCAGAAAGATTGGACTTGCAGTTTTTGCTTCCGAGATTACGATCCAACCGGTGCTTTTGCCGGTCATTCTCGCCATTGCAGTGGCAGTAACCTTCGCCGGCAGCGCAGCCGCGATTCTTCGCGCCGTGCGCTTCGATCCGGTATTCGCACTGCGAGGTGAGGCATGAGTGTCCAAGGCCCGCCGCCGATTCGCACTGAAGCAAACGCTCTTAACACAAACGGGGCTCAGCAGCGTAGTGGTTCCCCACATCAATCGATGCTTCTGCGAATGCTGTTTCGGTCCGCGGTGCGGCGTCGAGGACGCGTAGTGACAGCGCTTTCGGCGATGGTCGTGGCAGCTGCGGTTACCACTGCCGTGTTAAATCTTTATGCCGACGTGCAAGCCAAGTTAGGCACAGAGTTTCGCAGTTACGGCGCTAACATCATCGTCGTGGCGAAGGAGGGTATGCCTCTACCGGCTGATGCGTTACAGGTTGTCGAATCCGCGCTTGAAGGTCGAGGAATAGCTGTCCCTTTCGCCTACGTAGTTGCCCGCACCAGTGATGGGCATTCTGTCGTGGTCGCAGGCACTGATTTCGATCGGATCCGCAGGCTGGATCGTTGGTGGAAGGTAAGCGCGTGGCCCGCAACTTCGGGCGAAGTTCTTGTGGGACGGCGAGCCGCTGCGGTCGTGAATCCCCAGTCTGGACACTTCGAGCTCAGCTTTCAGGGGCACGCAATAAAGCTGACGTCCGCTGGATTTCTTGAAACGGGCGCCGGCGAAGATAGCCGAATCTACATGCCGCTTGGCGATTTTGTGAAGTGGACTGGCGTGCAGCCCTCCACGATCGAAGTTGCTGCTACAGGTTCTACCAAGGAAATATCGGCCGTCTTACGCAAACTCGAGGATGCGCTTCCAACCGCCGATGTCCGCCCCGTGCGACAGATCGTGGAAGGTGAAGCCAATGTGCTCAACAAGACTCGGGCCACGCTGCTTGCGGCCTCGGTGTTGATCATTCTGACTGCCGCTCTTTGCGTTCTGGCCACACTGACAGGTTGGGTCTTTGATCGAAGACGCGATTTTGCCATCATGAAAGCACTGGGCGCCTCACAACGTTTAATTAACGGGTTCTTTGCTACTCAAGCTGCCGCAATGGGAGTGGCAGGCGCATTGCTGGGTTTTGCGGTCGGCATCGGAGTCGCTTCATGGATCGGTCGAGTTAATTTTCATGCCCCGGTAACACCGCGATTTGTTGTCCTGCCCCTGGTTCTGGCGGGCAGCGTGGTGGTGGCACTCCTCGCCGCGGTCCTGCCGATTGGATTGTTGCGGCGTGTGCAGCCTGCTAACATCCTGAGGGGGGAGTGAATTGATCAAGCTGAAAAATGTCAGCAAACTGTATCCGGCCCAGGCCGAAGAGTTTAGCGGTGTAGTTCGCGCGCTTGACGATGTTTCTCTTTCGGTAGAGCCCGGGGAGTGGCTGGCAGTCATGGGTCCTTCGGGATCGGGCAAGAGCACTCTCATAAATCTGATCGGTTGTCTTGACCGCCCGAGCGCCGGTGAAATCTGGCTTGACGGGCAAGATGTCGCGAAAATCTCGACGGCAGAGTTGAATCGCGTGCGGGCCGAGAAAATCGGCTTTATTTTTCAGCAATTTCATCTGATTCCATATTTAACGTCGATTGAAAATGTCATGCTGGCGCAGTACTTCCACAGCATGACGGATGAGCGGCAGGCGCTCGACGCTCTCGACCGCGTGGGTTTAAGGGAACGGGCCCACCATCTGCCCTCGCAACTATCGGGCGGCGAGCAGCAGCGCGTGTGCATCGCACGAGCGCTGATTAATGATCCCAAAATTGTGTTGGCCGATGAACCTACCGGCAATCTCGACGCCCAGAACGAGGAAATCGTCCTGCGGATTCTTCGCGAATTGCATCAGCAGGGACGCACCATCATCATGGTGACGCATGATCCCGTAGTCGCCAGGCTGGCTGATCGGCGCATCGAGTTGCACCATGGAAAGATCGCTGCTCAGGAAGTCTTTTCTATGGTGGACGAAGAGCAGTTCGACGAGGTTCTCGAAGAACTATGGGCGTTGAACGAGCACGGCCAGATCGCCGAACTGGAACACATGGAAGTTCATGGCGCACTGCCGGTAAGTATTGCGGTCGAGAAAATGGTTGGGCTCGGACTGGTTACTACTACGCCCCACCCGCCACAAGCGCACGATCACAAGCGTTTTGTGAATCCTTGTCACGAGGCGCTGAAGCCGGCCAGCGTGTCGATTGGGGACGGCAGCATGATTGTCGAACTGACCGCCAGCGGCCGTCAGCGCGCGGCTGACATCATTCGCCGTCATCGCCTCGCCGAGCGTCTTTTCACCGACAGTCTGGCGATGGACAGCGAAACCGAAATCGAGCAGCAGGCCTGCAAGTTCGAGCACATTCTTTCACCCGAGGCTACAGACAAGATCTGCGCCTTTCTGGGCCATCCCCGCACATGCCCGCATGGCGCACCAATTCCTCCGGGACCGTGTTGCGGAAGACAAGCTGAATTCGTTTCGACCGCAGTGGACAGCACTAAGTCGGTTCGCTAGCTTCCGCTGTTGTTCCCGCTGAATCTTCCCCTTTTCTCTGCACAGGCTGGAACGCATCTTTCTAATAACCGGCTCGGCTGTATTCTCCAGCTATGATTGGGGCAGACATGAGCAACCACAAGCCATGCATCGGCGTGTTCGATTCAGGCGTGGGCGGCCTGACCGTCCTTAAAGCGTTACTTGAAGTTATTCCCGGTGCTGACTACCTCTACTTTGGAGACACGGCGCGCCTGCCCTACGGCTCCAAATCGGCTGAGACGGTGACCAAGTATGCGGTGGGGGCTTGCGAATATTTGCACAGCCATGGCACAGACCTGCTGGTGATTGCCTGCAATACGGCTACGGCGCTGGCACTACCGAAAATAGAAAGGGTCGTTGGGGTCGGAGTCGTGGGCGTCATCGAACCTGGGGCTCAGTCGGCGAGTGGCGCCAGCCAGAATCGTAAGGTAGTAGTCATCGGAACCGATGCCACAATTAGCAGTCATGCATATCTGCGCGCTCTAAAATCTCGCGGCGTGGAGGCCAGAGAGAAGGCCTGTCCTCTGCTGGTTCCGTTAGTCGAAGAAGGCTGGATTGCGCACCCGGTTACCGAACAAGTCGCACGCATTTACCTGGATGAGGCTTTCGCCGGGGAATTTGAGTCTGCCGATGTCCTGGTTCTGGGCTGCACACATTACCCGCTGCTCAAGCCAATACTGCGTCGGGTGGCGCCAGCGCAAGTAAAGATTGTGGATTCGGCGGAATCTACGGCAAGGGCTGTTGCCCAGCAAATCAGGCTCGATCCAAAACTCAGCGGAGCGGAGTCTGTAAACGAAGAAAGAGGTCGCGGGTCTTCCCACATACGGTTCTTTGCCACCGACTCTGTGCAAAAATTCCGTAGCCTCGGAGAGAGATTCTTAGGCCGGAAGATCGAAGATGTCCAGCACGTTGATCTGAAGGAGTAATTTTGGATCGACATTCGTAACTCTCGGGAGCAACAAAAAGCGGCCGCAATCTGCGGCCGCTTAGAAATTCACACTGTTGATCTGCTGCTGCGATTAGTACAACCGGAAACTCACTTCCACGTTGATCTGCACCGCCACTGGCTTGCCATCTTTCATGGCGGGTTCGAATTTCCACTGCTTCACAGCTTCGATTGCCTTTTCATCCAAGCCTAGGCCGAGTGTTCTTGCTACCTTAATATCGCGCGGACGCCCATCCGGCCCTACAACCAACCAGAGCACGCACGTACCCTGATACTTGGCTTTACGGGCTTCCTCTGAATACTCCGGATCTGGCGCAAAAACCGCCTTGGGTGCGGATACGCCGCCGCCGACGCGGAATACGCCGCCACCGGTGCCGCCACCGCGACCCGGACCAAATCCTGGACCCTCGCCAGAACCTACCCCACCACCATTGCCAGAACCGATTCCGCTGCCCGAACCAACTCCGTTTGACGGCGGTCCAGAGGGCAGGTGCGACATGGGGTCACCCAAATTCGGCATGTTGTTCGACGCCAGGTGAACTTGAGGTGGAATCACAACCGTGGGTTCGGCGGTCAACTTGGGGTGATCGTTGCGCACCACCATGGCGGGCGGCGTGATCTGTTCCATTGCCTGCTTGGGCAGCTTGCCTTTGGGCGCCTGGAATTTGTCGCGATCGCCGCCACCACCACCTCCGCCCGCTACAGTCTTCGAAGGCGGCAACGGCGGAACTTCGTCAGGCGTGATCAGCGTAACAGTTTCATGAGGCTTGGTAACTTCCTGTACGACTCTGCGGCCGAGAATCGTTCCACCAATGATCGCTACAATCGCCAGTGCGTGGACGACGCTGGAACCGAGCGCTCCACCCTTTTTATAGTTGTAATCTCCCCAAATCTCTCGTACCGGGACCGGCTTGGAAGTTAGAACCAGCGGCGGAAGTTTCTTGGGAAAGAAAAATTCGTCAATGTTCCCGAATAGCGACTTCCACAAAGGCTCGTCAAGGGTGCTCTTGGGAAGCAGGAGATTGAGTTCGGGTTCGGCCTGTGTGCGCGGAGGTTCCATGTTTATAGTTGCCATATATTGACCCGATTTATGCCCCGTCTCCTTCTGTAGGCGGGAGAAAAGCCGCTCAGCGAATCAACTCTACTACTCAATGATGAGCACATTCCGTGCCACAGTTGCTTGCGCGTTGCTAACCTCAAGCCAACTTTGGCTTAATGCAGGCGGAGCACTTGGCTGCGAGTCCGCAGAACGCCTTCCTTTCAGACGTTTAGATGCGCAAAAAGTTACTTTGGACAAAAATTGTACACGCTTTTTGTGCCCACCTATAGTACTTTTCAAGTTCCTATAGGTCCGGTACTTTCGTCTTCCACAGTGATCCGATGGACGTGGTTTCCACCCATCCCTATAATGAGATAAATCAACCATTTGGGAGAGAACAAGCAAGTGCCGCTCGATCTGAAATCCACTATTAATCTGCCCCGAACGCGATTTCCCATGAAGGCCAACCTGCCGCAGAATGAGCCCAAATTGTTGGCCAGATGGGAACAGGAGCAGATTTATGAGCAGATTCGCCAGTCCCGTGTAGGGGCACCCAGTTATGTTTTGCATGACGGGCCTCCCTATGCCAATGGTCCGATTCATCTTGGGCACGCTCTCAACAAGTGTCTCAAGGACTTCATCGTCAAGTCGAAGACAATGTCCGGATTCGACTCGCCCTATGTCCCGGGATGGGATTGCCATGGTCTGCCCATCGAGATCAAAGTTGACCAGATGCTGGGTGGCAAAAAATTGCAGATGAAGACAGTAGATGTTCGTTTGGAGTGCCGGCGTTACGCCCAAAAATTTCTTGATCTTCAGCGCGAGCAGTTCAAACGCATTGGCGTGTTCGGCCGTTTCGATAATCCTTACTCGACCATGAGTCCGCAGTATGAGTCGGTCGTGCTGGAAACTTTTTACACTTTTCTTGAGAAGGGATTTGTCTACAAGGGGCTGCGCTCGGTGTACTGGTGCATTCACGACAAAACCGCCTTAGCAGAAGCCGAACTCGAATACGAAAACCATACCAGCACCACGGTCTGGGTGAAATATCGTTTCACGGGCGACCCGACTTCGCTCGATCCGGGGCTCGTGGGTAAAAACATCTTCACCGTAATCTGGACAACCACACCTTGGACGCTGCCAGCCTCCATGGCCGTTGCTTTTCATCCCGAGGAAGAATATGTAGCTCTGGTATCAGGCAGTGAGGTTTTCATTGTAGCCGCCAAACTCGCGGCTGAATTCTCCGCAAAAGTTGGCTTGACTGAAGCAAAAGAAATCGCGCGGTTCGCGGGAAGAAAGCTCGAGCACACGAGTTTTGCACATCCATTCCTGGACAGGAAGATTCTTGGCGTGCTCGCCGATTACGTCACCATGGACCAAGGCACTGGCGTAGTGCACACCGCTCCCTCTCACGGCGCGGAAGATTTTGCGACGGGACTTAAGTACAAGCTCGACACGACCACCAACGTTGACGAAGCCGGTTTCATGCGAAATGGCCTTCCCGAATACGAAGGCAAGAAGGTCTTCGA
The DNA here is from genome assembly GCA_003225075.1 of Acidobacteriota bacterium. Classification (GTDB taxonomy): domain Bacteria; phylum Acidobacteriota; class Terriglobia; order Terriglobales; family Acidobacteriaceae; genus Gp1-AA124. The sequence continues at coordinate 26,316 of QIAP01000050.1, forward strand.
CGCCAATGCACCGATTGTAGAGCTACTGAAGACGCGGGGCGTGCTCATGCACAGTGAGAAAATTGAGCACTCCTACCCGCATTGCTGGCGGTGTCATAATCCCGTCATTTTCCGGGCCACGGAACAGTGGTTCATCTCCATGGAAACCCCGATGCAAGGGGGCACGTTGCGCACCCGAACCCTGGAAGAAACCAAGAAAGTGAAGTGGGACCCGGCATGGGGTGAGGAGCGCATCTCGAACATGATCGCCACCCGTCCCGACTGGTGCGTCTCGCGCCAGCGTATCTGGGGGGTGCCCATCGCTGTCTTCCTATGCGAGGGATGCGGCAAACCGCTGAACGATCCCGCAATCAACCGTGGGGTGGTTGAACTTTTTGCGCGCGCCGGCGCAGATTCCTGGTACACGCCAGAGGCTGATGCGTTGCTCTCTGCCGCTACAAAGTGTCCTGCATGTGGTGGACAAAAGTTCAAGAAGGAAACCGACATCCTCGACGTCTGGTTCGAATCGGGATGCAGCCATGCCGCCGTGCTCGGACACGAACCTAATCTGCCCTGGCCGGCCGATCTTTACCTTGAGGGCGGCGACCAGCATCGCGGATGGTTCCATTCTTCCCTGCTCTGTGCCATGGGCACGCGCGGCGCGCCCCCATATCGCATGGTGGCCACTAATGGCTGGACGCTTGACGAGCACGGCAGTGCGTTGTCGAAGTCTCGGGGAAACGACGTAGATCCGGTGGACATCGCCAACCGTCTGGGTGGCGAGGTCGTCCGCCTGTGGGTTGCTTCGGTGGATTTTCGGGAAGACGTGGTCGGATCAGAACAACTGATGCAGCGGGTGGCCGAGAATTACAAGAAGATCCGCAACTCGCTATTTCGCTACATCCTGGGCAATCTGTACGATTTCGATCCGCAACGTGACGCAATTCCTTTGGCTCAGATGCAGGCAGTTGATCAATACATGCTGCGGCAAACTGCCGAAATTGCCGAACAGGTGACGCGCTGGTACGACGAATTTGCCTTCCATAAGATTTACCAGGCGATAAACCACTTCTGCATCGTCGAACTGAGCGCGTTCTACTTCGACATCTTGAAGGATCGTCTTTACACCTCAGCGCCCCGCTCGGTCGCTCGCCGGGCCGCGCAAACTGCGATCTGGAGAATCGGCGAGGCACTGGTCCGCCTGCTCGCGCCTATCATGAGCTTCACCTGCGAAGAGGTATGGCAATACTTGCCTCAAGTGCCCGAGCGGGCGGCGAGTGTTCATGTAGCACGCTTCTCTTCTGCCGACGATATTTTCGGACGAGAGTTGCCGGCAGGTGACCCAAAGCAGTCGGCAAATGACTGGAGCACGCTTCGCGCCGTACGCGAAGAAGTACTGAAAGCCCTGGAAGAAGCCCGCGCTGATAAGCTCATCGGCGGTGGACTTGACGCTGAGATTACGATTGCCTCTGCGGAACCAGTGTATTCTGTACTTACCCGCTACCAGGACCAGTTGCGCTATCTCTTTATTGTGTCAGGCGTGAAGCTTCAGCAGGCTGGATCAACCAATGGTACTGGGGGGATTATCGTCCAGGTGAATAAGGCCGCAGGAAGGAAGTGCGAGCGCTGCTGGAATTATTCAACTCACGTTGGCGAGGACTCGTCCTATCCCAGCGTGTGTGAACGCTGCAGCGCCGTCCTAAAAGAGATCGCAGCCGGCAACGATTTCGCACAATCCAATGGATAGGCGCTCAACACGTCATGCGTAGGTACCATCTTCTAATTGCTGTTTTCGTTGTATTTCTCGACCGTCTGGCAAAATGGTCGGTAGAGCGCAGCATTTCGCTCCACGAAAGCATCCAGATCATTCCCGGCTTTTTCCGCATTACTCATGTGGAAAACCGTGGCGCCGCTTTCGGCCTTTTTGCGGATTCGCCTTCACAATGGAAAATCGCAATGCTGGTCTTGTTCTCAGTGGTCGCGCTGGTCATCATTTCCGCTTTGCTGTGGAAGAACAGTCATTCCATGAGTACAACAGGCATCGGACTGGCACTGATTCTAGGCGGCGCGGTCGGCAATCTTTGGGATCGCCTGGTCAGTGGCCATGTTGTTGACTTTCTTCTTTTCTATATTGGCCAGTATCAGTGGCCAGCCTTCAATGTTGCCGATAGCGCTATTGTGATTGGGGCCGGCCTGCTGGTATTTGAAATTCTTTCTACCAAGTCGCCGGCACAAGAAAAGTCCGCATAACCCCTGCCAACAATGTATCCCCTGGGCCGAGACTCGATCTTCCGTCGGCGAGGAAGTGCCGGCCAAAAAAACTCAAAAACTCTTGCCCCAAGACCGCCTTAATTTGAGAGACTATCGAGAATCCAATCCGTAGTGATAGGTCGATAGTGTGCAAGAAATTGTCACCCAAGGGAATGTCTCGGGTTATGATGAACGCAGCAGTTTCAGATAGGAACCGCTTCCTCGCGCAACTTATTGATTTTGCTCAGAAATTAGGGAGACTCCGCGAAGAATCGGGAGTGCGCCCCTAATTGCACAGAATCAAGTGGTCTGTCTGCTTGCGGGTCTGGCTCGAGGAGCCGGTATTTAAGGAGTTCAGCATGAATAATTTTCTACAACGACTGTGGTGCGACGAGGAAGGACAGGACATCGCCGAGTACGCGGTAATGCTGGCAGTGATCCTGGTGATCGTGGTTGGTACGATTCGGCTGATCGGGTCGAACGCTAATAACGTTTTCTCCTCGGTCGCCAGTTCGATTCAACAGTAGCGAGCGATTCAGAGCAGAAATGCTAGAACGCCGCGAACTGGTGGTGACAGGCGTAAGATAACGGCGTCTTGGTGGCAAGCGTCTTGGTGAAAGGCAATCTTGCCACTCTTGTCGCCCCTTATAGTTTTGACTTTCCCAGCCGACGATGGTCACAACAGGGACAAGTAGCCAGATCTTGAGACGAAATTTCGAGCGTTTCTGTGCGCGCCGAGCTTGCTGGGGATTATGGGGGTTTTGAGGAGTAGCGATGAATCGTACTCGACTGTTGTTTATTGGAGTGGTGGCATTGGTGCTGGGAGCCTGGGTCAGCTACATGGTCTACCATACGCTGCAAGCTGGAACTAACGCCAACAAAGAGCCTGGCGTGGATGTAGTGGTGGCAGCGAATGACATTGCCGTGGGAGCCAAAATCGAAGATAAGGACATTAAGGTGGCTCGTTTCCCTGCCAGCGATGCACCCCCGGGGTACTATTCGAGAAAACAGCAGATCCTTGGACGAGGGGTCATCCAGCAGATCGGAAAAGGCGAGTTTCTCCTGTCTAACAAACTCGCGGCGGAAAACGCAGGGTCCGGACTGCCGGGTCTAATTCCACCCGGCATGCGGGCAGTTTCAGTGCGCGTGAATGAAGTGGTAGGAGTTGCTGGTTTCGTGCAACCGGGCACGCGAGTAGATGTGCTACTGACCGGTAATCCCGGCAGTGGTCAGCAACAAACCACTACCGTTCTAGAGAACGTGGGCGTTATTGCCGCTGGGCAACGACTGGAGCGCAATGCGGCCGGCGAAGCCCAAATGGCTCCGGTGATCACCTTGCTGGTTTCTCCCGACGATGCGCAGAAGCTTACGCTCGCCAGTACGGAGGGTCGGATCCAGTTATCGCTGCGCAATCCTCTCGATACCCGGCAGGAGTCCCTTGGGTCGGTGAAAACGGACTCCCTTTACCGGAACCTGAGCGCGCCCGTAGTCCGGCCAAAAATAAGAAAGACCGCGGTTCCAGTCACACCAGTGCCAGGTTTTTACACCATAGAAGTGATTCGCGGGAACAAGAAGGAAGAGGATAAATTCTGAAAACGCCAGACGGATACCGTTCTGCGGGATCCGGTTGCTTCTTGCTTGGGAGAGAAAATTACAGATGAACCTTCCCCGAAAGTTTTGGGGGGCAGCGGCAAGCCTCATTTTTATGGCAAGCGCAATGGCCCAGTCGGCGGGACAAGGCGCCGTTCCAAACCCACCCCCGGCTGCACAACCTTCCGTTCCGGGAGCTCCCGCTCAGGAGACCCCGGGACAATCGTCGGCTTCGACTCAATCCACTACCAGGACAGCTGCGACTTCGCTGCCTCCCCAAGGTGAGGCGCAAGGATCCGCACCTTTGCGCGTTATGGTGGGCAAGTCACTCCTGATCAATACGACGGAGCGCCTGAAACGGGTTTCTGTTACCGATCCGGGCGTGGCTGATGCGCTAGTGCTTACTCCAACTCAGATCCTGGTGCACGGCCGTTCTCCCGGCGAGGTTTCGCTGCTGATCTGGGACGAACTGGAACGCTCCCGTAGTTTCGATCTGCGAGTGGACGTTGACGTAAGCGCAGCCGCGGAACAAGAAAAACGGGTATTTCCCGACGAACAGATCACTGTTACTCCTTCGCGCTCGGCAATTGTTCTTTCGGGACATGTCTCCACGGAAGACGTTGCCAAGAAAGCCGGCATGATTGCCGATGCTTTCTCGAAAAATGTGGTGAATGTCCTGACGTTTGGCCCAGTAGGCGCACAGGAAGTGCTTCTCGAAGTCAAGTTCGCAGAGGTGGATCGCTCGGCCTTGACTCAGTTGGGCGTAAATCTGTTCAGCACCGGTGCGGGCAATACTTTAGGCAGTGTTACAACCGGACAATTTGGCGGTACGAGGATCGGAACGATTACTCAGTCAACTGGCCCAGCAACCGGCCCATTCCCAAGCACCTTCACTGTAAACGATCTTTTGAATGTCTTTCTGTTCCGCCCTGACATTCATTTGGGGGCGGTTGTCAAAGCGTTAGAGACGAAGAATCTCTTACAGATCCTTGCGGAACCGAACTTGATCGCGGTCAACGGCAAAGAGGCCAGTTTCCTGGCGGGCGGCGAGTTTCCCTTTCCTATCGTGCAACCGGGAGCGGGCTTTACGGCGGTAAGTATTCAGTTCAAGGAATTCGGTGTTCGACTGAAATTTACCCCGGTAATTATGCCCAGCGGGAATATCCATCTGCGGGTTGTACCGGAAGTCAGCACCCTCGATTTCGCCAACGCGCTGACGATTTCCGGCTTCACGGTTCCGGCTCTGAGCACGCGTCGCGCTGATACCGAATTCGAACTGCAAGATGGCCAGAGTTTTGTGATTGCTGGATTGATGGACAATCGCGTGACTAATATCGTGAACAAGGTGCCCGGCTTGGGCGATATCCCCATTCTGGGTTACTTCTTTAAGAGCAAAAGCACCCAGAAGAGCAATGCGGAATTAATGGTTTTATGCACGGTGCGGCGGGTCTCAGCCAGCGGGCAACCGCCAGCGCCACCTCAAAATCCGCTGCCGCTGCTGGACAAAGATAAATTTGATGGAAGGAAGCCTTCGGGAAACAAATAACGGGTTGGGCAAAATTGCGCCGGGTGGACGACCCGCCCTGGCGCCGACGTTCCAAGCGGGATTATGTCTTTGAGAAAGATTTGGGGTTACGCAGTAGGGCCATGTCTGAACTTTCGGTCGTCATAATCGCCACAGATAGCGAGCAACGTGCCGTCCTCCAGGTATTAGTGGACGGCACCGGCGTAGCACGCACGGTTCACAGCTGCGCCAGTTTTCCAATGGCAGGGACTGACCCTGTCGTGCGCAGAATTCACAGCGCCGGTCCGGGCGTGGCCTTGGTGGACATTCCCTCTGACAATCCCACCCCGGCTCTGCATGCCATTGAGGTTCTACATCAGGACCTACCCCAGTGTGCGGTGTTTGCCATCGGCATCATGACTCAGCCGCAAGTGATCGTAAACGCGATGCGGGCCGGAGCCCGCGAATTCATTGAACGGCCGACGACGACCACTGATTTGCTGGAAGCCTTCGTACGGCTCAGTGCGGCTCAACGCAAAGTACGGCGAGACGAAGCCCGAGGCAAGGTCTTTACCGTTGTAAATGCAAAAGGCGGAAGCGGAGCGACGACGATTGCCGTTAACCTGGCTCTGGCACTGCAATCGGCACATAGTAATGTTGGGCTGGTGGATATTGCTTCGCTCGGCCACGCCGCTCTGCACCTGAATCTTAAACCCGCATTTAGTGTCGCCGATGCAATTCGGAACCTGCACCGGCTGGACAGTTCCCTGCTTGAAAGTTTCATGACGCGTCATGCCGGTGGCTTGCAGGTGCTCGCCGGGGCGAATACACCTGCTGCGTTGGAACCTTCCACTGCGGAATTCGCCAGGTTGTTCGACATGATGGTGAGCCATTTCCGCTACGTGGTCGTAGACGCGTCCACACGTTTGGATGGAGCTACCCGGTTAGTGTGTAACCTTTCAGAAACCGTATTGCTGGTCGCGCACACTGACGTGGCTTCATTGTGGAGTGCCGCGCGCGTGCTGCAGTATGTAGCCGACACCGGTTCCCGTGAGCGGGTTCGGTTGGTTCTCAATCGATTCCGCAAAATCCCCGGTTTCAGCGAGGCGGATGCCGAGGCGGCAGCTGGCGCAAGTTTGTTGTGGAAGATTCCCAATCAGTACTTCGCAGTATCCGCGGCGATTGATCGCGGCATACCCCTGATGCAGCAGAACCATACCGACATCGCACGCTCGTTTACCGGTCTGGCTTCTGCCCTGACCCAGAATGATGACGACGTCAAACGGTCGGCCTGGTCGCTATTCAAGACGGTTTAGGAAACTAGGAAAAGATGGCAAACTTACAGACTTTTGAGCGAACCGAATACCAGCAGGTAAAGGCTGACCTACATCGTAAGATCCTTGACCGTCTTGATCTCGAAAAATTGGGACGCACGGCGGGCGATGCCGCTCGCGAAGAAGTCCTCATCCTGATACGCAACTCAGTTAACAGTGAGGCTGTTCCCCTAAGCTTCGCCGAGCGCGAACGTTTGTCGCGTGAAATCCTGGACGAAATTTTTGGTCTTGGGCCACTAGAGCCGCTTCTCAAAGATCCCAGCATTTCCGACATTCTGGTGAACCGCTTCGATCGCGTCTATATTGAGCGCGCCGGCAAATTGGAACTTACCGGATTGTCGTTCAAGGATGATGCGCATCTGATGCAGATCATCGATCGCATCGTCTCCCGGGTAGGCCGGCGAGTCGATGAATCCTCGCCCATGGTGGATGCCCGCCTTGCTGACGGCTCCCGCGTCAATGCGATTATTCCCCCGCTGGCGATTGATGGCCCCTGCCTCTCCATACGGCGCTTTGGCCGCGACCCGATTACCGCGCGCAACATGATCGAGAACAAGACCCTGACCGAACCAATGTTGGAGCTACTCTCCACCATGGTTAAAGGACGGCTGAATCTGCTCATTTCAGGAGGAACCGGCGCCGGTAAAACAACCCTGCTGAACGTGCTCTCCGGTTACATTCCAAACTCAGAGCGTATTGTCACCATTGAAGATGCCGCCGAACTGCAAATGAAACAGGAGCACGTGGTCCGGCTGGAAACCCGGCCGCCCAACATCGAAGGAAAGGGCGCCGTGCGGCAGCGCCAACTCGTGATCAACAGTCTTCGTATGCGTCCCGACCGCATCGTGGTGGGCGAGGTGCGCGGCGAAGAAGCATTTGACATGCTGCAAGCCATGAACACCGGCCATGAGGGCTCGCTGACAACGGTCCACGCCAATTCGCAGCGCGACGCCCTGGCCCGGGTGGAAAATATGGTTTCAATGGCCAATCTGAACATCCCCGAACGAGCGGTGCGTCACCAAATCGCTTCCGCGGTTCATGCTGTGGTTCAAATTGCTCGCATGGCCGATGGATCCCGCAAAGTCATCACCGTCTCAGAAATCACGGGCATGGAAGGCGATGTGGTCAGCATGCAGGACATTTTCGTCTTCGAGCGCCAGGGGATTGATGAAAGCGGAAAAGTGCGAGGGATGTTCCGTGCCACCGGGATTCGTCCGAAATTTGCGGATCGCCTGGCGATAGCCGGGTGCCGTCTGCGGCCAGCACTGTTTGAATCCAAAATGGAGGTATAACCCTGGCAGGGCCAGGAGAATAAAATGCTGGGACTGATTGCCGTCATGGCTTTTGTGGTCGTCGCGATGGGAGCTTTTGCCATCGGCTCCCTGCTTGATGAGCGCAACGCGCGGGCGCGCTTGATGCGTGAGCGCCTCACCTCTGTTCGAAAAGCGGCCGAACGCCAGCCCAGCGAAGAACTTGCACTTCTGCGCGATGAAATGTTGAGCGAGATTCCGGCGCTCGACAGTATCCTGCGCCGTTCCGGACGCGTCTCGCAGCTGCAGAAACTTCTCTCCCAAGGCGACATCGATGTGCGCGCAGGAAATTTCCTGTTGTTTTGCGGGGCTACCGGAGTAGTTCTCGGTCTCCTGCTCCTGATCTTTAATCGTGATTCAAACCTGGGCCCTATTCTCGGTTGGGTGGGGATGCTCTTCGGTTTTTTCCTTCCCTACGCTTATGCCTCATATCGGAGGACAAAGCGCTTTGAAAAATTTGAAGAACTCTTTCCCGAGGCCATTGATACGCTGGCCCGCGCGGTGCGCGCCGGGCACGCGTTCACTACTGCCTTGGAAATGATCGCGGACGAAGTCTCAGAACCAGTTGCTGGCGAGTTTCGCAAGCTCTTCGAAGAACAAAAATTCGGACTTCCGGTACGTGATGCGCTGCTCAACCTGGTAGACCGCATGCCCCTGGTGGACGTCAAATTCTTCGTGACTGCGGTTATGTTGCAGCGCGAAACTGGTGGAAATCTCGCTGAGATTCTGGACAACCTTTCCTTTGTGATCCGTGAGCGTTTCAAAATTATGCGACAGGTCCGGGTTTACACTGCGCAGGGCCGTCTTACAATGATGCTGTTGATGGGACTGTCGCCTCTGATTGTCGCCACCATGTTGGTGTTGAACCCCGGATTCATCCGGCCTCTATTTGTAGATCCCTTCGGACACATTCTGCTCGTGCTCGGCATTACTTTGCAGACGATCGGATACTTTGTAATTCGAAGAATTGTTCGCATTCAGGTGTAACGCTGTCAGCGTAAACGCGGTAGGTTTAGTGAATTTCAGAGCAGACCATGACATTCGTACTTGCGATACTGATTTTCGTAACCGTGACTCTGGCGGTATTCGCTTTTGGAGCTGCGGCCATGGCTCCCACGTCCGTCCTCGGCTCGCGTTTGAGAGCTTTGGGGTGGCAGAGGCCCGAGGTCGAGGAGAAGGCGGCGATCAAAGAACGGTTCGAGCAGGCCCTCAACCCCCTCAGCAAGGCTTTACCCCTATCGGCCAGCGAGATGTCAAGGACGCGTGCCTGGCTGGTCCAGGCAGGCTATCGTGATGCGCGCCACCTGACAATTTATTCCGGCATCCGGATGCTACTGGGCTTGGTGGGGCTGGCGGCGGTTGTGCTGTCGGGAGCCGGCCTCAACTCCCCGATGCTGCTGGTGGGAATTCCTGCCTTGGGTTTTTTTATCCCGCGTTTCATATTGAAACGCATGATCAAGGATCGGCAACTTCGCATCCGCCTGGCGCTGCCCGATGCTCTCGACCTCACCGTTATCTGCGTGGAAGCCGGACTTGCACTGGATCAGGCCATGATGCGCGTCGGCGAGGACTTGCGTCCTTCGCACCCCGACTTGAGCGATGAATTTCATCTGCTGACACTGGAGATGCGCGCCGGCAAGCCTCGTGCTGAGGCATTGCGAAATTTGGTGGTTCGCACCGGAGTTGACGATGTTCGCTCCCTGGTAGCGACGTTGGTACAGACCGATAGATTTGGTACCAGCGTAGCGCAGGCGCTGCGTGTGCACTCCGATTCGTTGCGCACCGAACGCCGCCAGCGAGCGGAGGAGCAGGCCGCAAAAACCACTATTAAGATGGTCCCTCCCCTGGTCGTATTCGTCCTGGTACCCATCCTCTTCGTGACCATCGGACCGGCGGTAATTCAACTCGTTCGCATGCTTCTGCCGGAGGGTGGGCGCTAAGGGGGCCGGTGGGCAGATTGTCTCGAAGACCAAAGTTAGGAGATCAAGGAGTAGTGTTATATGTCGGCCCCGGTTCCTAATAAGTACGCTTTCAATCGTACGCGTTGTCAATATCTCGCAACCCGGTTGGAAGTAGCGCAAACGCATTGGACAAGGCTTTGTGGCCTCATCGCGACTGATCCTCAGGCGTTTCGAAAAGGTTGCGGGCTATGGATCGTTCCTTGCCACGGCGTGCACACGCTGGCCATGCGTTTCGCAATTGATGCGGTTTATCTCGACGCGAACAAGATTGTCGTGCACCTGGAGGAAAATATAGGACCCTGGCGCATCGCTCCGGTCCGTATGCACGCTACCTCAGTGCTGGAGTTGCCAGGAAATACCGTCAAGGCGACTGGGACCATATTAGGGGATGAAATTGAAATTGCCGTGGAGAACACCGGAACAGCGAAGTACGCATGAATGATGCGCCCAAACTGCTGATTGAATGGTCGTCACCGTGGGAGGAGTTTGTCTCCGCTATTCGGCCCGCTCTTGGCCGTTCTCCGGCAAGACTGGCGGGCGAAGCGCGCACCGGCCTGGTTCCTTATCCCGGTATTCTCGTATCCTGGGTCATCGAGGCCTTGTTGCTTTTGGCGGTCATCGTCCTGCCGGGAAAACTGGCGAGCTTGCGGCCATATGTTCCCCCTCCGCCGCCTAAATATGAAGTCATCTATTTTTCAGGCGAAGAGTTACCCCGAACCGAAGACTCTGGCGGCGCCCAAGCCGGCCGCAGCGGACGCGCTGGCGGACATGAGGCTTACCATCGCACGCAAACAATTCGCGTGGCGCGCGGCAATTCTCCCGCCGAGAAAGTAGTGGATGCGCCCAAGCTCAATCTGCCTCGCTCCGATTCCCCCGTAGCGAATCTGCTCGCGTTCAGGAACATCCCCGGACCCGCGCCGGCTGAGGGCCTGAGGAGTTCTCTGCCGACTTCGTCGTTGCCGCAAATGACCGTCGTACCTCCGGCACCCGACGTTCCTCGCGACAAAATGCGCGCTACTCCGGTACTGAACTCCGGGATCATCGCGCCGTCTCCTGAAATTTCACGAAACAACCTGCGCCTGGCGCCACAGCTCAATGCCGCCGTCATTGCGCCAGCGCCCAGCGATACCCATCGCGGCATAGCAGCGCTGCATGTTCCCGTGGTTAGCGCCCAGGATATAATCCCGCCTCCGGTCTCCGCACCCGAGCGTGAATCGACCGTGACTGCCAGGCTCTCGCTCCCTGCGCCCAGCATAATCGCGCCACCCCCCAGCCACGTAACTCGTGAGCTGGGCGCAGTTGGCGGCGCAGGCGCTGATCTCAATGCCCAGGTCGTACCGCCTCCAACCCAGGCGGGCATCCGGTCATTGGACAAGCAAGCAGTGGGTGAGCTGCTGGGAAGCACAAGCGTAATTGCTCCTCCCGTGCAAGGTGGCTCGCGCTCCCTCGACAAGCAATCTATCGGAGGAATTCTGGGTAGCACGAATATCGTCCCGCCTGCCCCCGCTATTGGCGACGGCGCTTCGGCCTCCGGCCGCGGCCTTGGCACCAAAGGTAATGGAGCGGGTGCGGCAAGGGATATCGGCTCAGCGGTTGCGCCGCCTAGCGCCGGAGGGGGAAGCGGAGGGGGAAATGGAATCGTCGTTTCCAGTAAGCCGGGAGCGAAGGTGGGAGTGCCTGGAAAGGGCGGAGCAGGCTCTCTCGCCATGTCACCTGGCGGGGAAGATAAATCGGGATTGGGCGGGTCCGGTGGCGGCGCTGGCATCGGTCGCGGAAACGGCGCCGGAAGCGGCCTTCAAGGCGAAGGGCCGGGTGCCGGAAAAGACGGCGTTGGGCGCGGCTCAGATTCAACCGCCCGTGCCGGGTTATCGCCTTATCCAGGCCCCGGCGGTGCAGGTAGCGGTACCAAAGGATCACCGCCCATACCGGGAGTTTCTGTCCATGGCGGCAGCACGATCACATTACCCAGCTTCGGCGAAAACGGAACCGATGCGACTGTCGCGGGACGCTCTTCTGCGGCCTCGAAACATGGATTAGGCATCACCGTGATTGCGAGTTCGCGGGCCGGCGGCGCTTTTAATTTCTATGACAAGCTGAAGGGCGATAACTACAGTATCTACATTGAGACTTCCGCCGGTACTGCTGTCATGCAATTTGCCGATCCCAATTCAGCGACCCATTCCTACTCGCAAGCTCTCACTGCACCTGAGCCCCTGCGTGCCGATCTGCCGGCTGGGCTTGGCCGCTCAAGACTTGTGATCGCCTGCGTGCTCGACCGCTCTGGATTAATTAAAAATATCCGGGTGCTCGAGGCGGGAGGTCCAGATATGACGACCAAAGTCCTGGCGGCATTACCAAGTTGGAAGTTTCGGCCGGTATTGCGCAGCGATCAACCGGTCGAGGTCAATGCGATTCTGGGGTTCAACATCGACACCCGATAGCTTGCAATAATCAGGAAGCCCTTTCCGTTTTCGGCAGCATCGCGAAGCCTCACGTCAGTGGACTCCTGCATCTCGCCCGAAAAGAATCGCTGTGTCATCCTGGTGAATGATCTTCCATTCGGGAGTCATTTTCAGAATACTTGTCAGTGATGAACTCACCGGTACTAGAATCCAGTTCACATGACTTTCTATGAGCAGCTTGTCCCACCCAGGTTCACCCCGTACCGTCTTCAAGTAATCCTTTAAGAATGATTCGCCGTATAAATCATGGCGATCGTCAACCACGACCTTTAATTGCGGATATAAACGATAGATCAGGTACCCGCCCCATAAATCGAGGCTGAACACCGGTTCGCGCACCTGCTTCTCGGCTATGACCTGAGCTGCCTGTACTGGAAAGCGTCTCATATCAAAGTGCGCATCCATGATTTGAAGCGAGCCAAGGCGGCCTTGGTGCAAAGCAATTCCCAACCCGAGCACCACTACGGCCGCTGGCCAGAAATGCCCACTCGCTCGAGCTTCTATGATTCCCATACGCTCCGAAAAAGATCGCAGGCGCGAAAGATATGCACGAAATCTCGACGAAGTGTCGCTACCGGCTGCAGCCTCGGCAAACGCCTGCGACAGCATTGGCGCCGCAATGAGGCACAGCAGAATCGATGAAATCGGAATATTACGTGTGGCGTACAGACCTGCCCAGGTCGCGAATAGAATCACAAGCAGGTGGCTCAATCGCGGCCGTTGGCGCGCTGTTGCGAGAGCAATCAGTGTAATTAGCAGGAGCAGTGCAAAGCACTTTTGAGGAAAGCCGTGGAAGTTCGGCGAAAGGAATTCGTCAATATGATCCATCAGAAAACGATTTGATAGGTATTGATACACGTGGACATGCAGCTTGTAGCCATACGGATTGATGAAACTGGCGAGGACGCACAACCCCGTCGTCGTCCCTAAAGTCTTCGCCCATCCTCGTGTCCGTAGGCGTTGCTGACTATCCTTAGTCGAGAAGTATCGCTTTCCGGCGGCGACAAGATAAATTGCAAGCAAAACAAGACCCATCAAGAATCCGCCATGCAAGTTAACCCAGAGCACCATCAGTACTGGAAGCCAGAAGGTCTTCGCTGCCTTACTGCCGGCGGTAATCGAGCTTGCTTCACCGGAATCCAGCATTTGAAACCAGATCAGCGTCATCAACCAACTCAGTAAGTGGGGCCGCGCGAGAAAATGAATGGTCGATGCCGAAGCCGCCAACAACACAAAAAACACTGCGCCAGGCAGCATCGTGCCACGCACCAACAGCAAATGGAAAAGATAAGCAAACGTAAACGCGATAATTACCGCACTAAGAAATGCCACGCCGTTGAGGCCAGCGTGGTCATGAACGATCCCGACGCCCGCGTCGTAGAGCCATTCCCACGCGTACCAGGGCTTCCCTTCCATCGTCGAGGAAAATAGATCACTTCGAGGAACCGTGTGTGTGCTGACGATCTGCGCGCCGTCGCGGATGTGCCAACCGATGCCGGCATCCCCGAATAGCTTTTGCGCCAGCGTTCCACCCGCCAAAGAACCCAACAACAAAACAAAGATCAGGTCCGTAACCGACGGAAGAACTGCGCGAAGCCAAGACGGTGAGGCAACTCGCTGTGAAGCGGTATGGGGCGAAGTGGCCCCGGCCACTTCGGTTTCCTCGGCATGACTTTCGGTCTGTGATGGCTTCGATGGCAAGGCGTTTCGCAGGAACCTGACGGGGTCATGTTACCCGAAGCGATGCCGAAACGCTTCATTTCCCCGACTTCCCGGCGAATGCGGGCTCTCTGGTGAACCCTTCGTTCACGATAAGTTCCGGCTTCTTGCGATGCCTAAACCAGTTCTGGAAGGATTCCATGTAGATGTAATAAACCGGAGTGATATATAGGGTGAGTAGCTGAGAAAATACCAAGCCACCGACCACCGCCAACCCGAGAGGCCTTCGCGATTCGGCCCCGGCTCCAAAGCCCAGCGCAATCGGAAGCGTGCCCATCAGGGCCGCCATGGTAGTCATCATGATGGGCCGGAAGCGTAGCAGCGCACCCTGATAAATGGCGTCATGCGCCGCCTCCCCTGTCTCACGCTGTTTCTCGAGCGCCACGTCAATCATCATGATGGCATTCTTCTTCACGATACCCACCAACATGATGATCCCGACGAAGGCATAGAGGTTCAGGTCAAGGTGGAAAAGCTTCAGCGTCAGTAAGGCTCCGAATCCGGCGGATGGCAAGCCGGAAAGAATGGTCAGGGGATGAATGAAGCTCTCATACAGTATTCCCAGCACGAGATAGATGACCGCAATCGCCATGAACAGCAGCATTCCTAGGCCGCTCAGAGACGACTGGAAGGCCTGCGCAGTTCCCTGGAAACTTGTGCTGATGGTTGCCGGAAGCATCTCGCGGGCCACGCGGTTAACCGCGTTCACCGCGTCGCCCAGCGCCACCCCTGGCCGCAAGTTGAAAGAGAGCGTAACTGCCGGCAATTGTCCCAGATGGTTGATAGTCAGCGGACCCACCGTCCGCGTGAGCTTGGCGACAGCGTTCAAGGGAACCAGCTGTCCCAATTGCCCATTGCCGCTTGCTTTTGAAGATCGCACATATAGCAGGGAGAGCTCTGACGGATCCATCTGGTATTGCGGCAGCAGTTCGGTGATGACCCGATACGCATTGTTCGGCGCATAGATCGTCGATATCTGCCTCTGACCGTACGCGGTGTAAAGCGCGTCTTCAATCTGCTGCGCCGTCACTCCTAAAGCCGACGCCTTATCTCGATCAATTTCCACATTCACCTGTGGGTTGGTGATGTAGAGATCGCTAGTAACGTCCTGCAACATATTGTGCAACTGCGGATCATTGCGCAGGTTGGCTTCCAGCTTGGGTGCGTAACTGTACAGTTCATTGGTATCCGGAGTCTGCAAAGTAAATTGATACTGGCTCTTGGTCAGATTCCCGCCGATGCGAATAGGCGGCAGCATCTGTGGGAAAGCCATAATGCCGGGCACTGCCGCCAGCTTGGGACGCAGCTCCTGGATAATTTCCTGCGCTGACTTACGCTGATTCCGCGGCTTCATGCGGACAAAAATACGCCCCGCATTTCCGCCTGCTGCCGTGGACATGTACGAGTCTACCCAGGGCTCTTTCGCCACCACCTCGTTCAGGGCGTTTTGGTGACGCACCATGTTGTCAAACGAGATCCCTTGCGGGCCTTCGGTGAAGATAAAAATCTGTCCCTGATCTTCATCCGGCAGGAATCCTTTCGGCATCACCATGAACAGATAGACGGTGCCAACTATCACCAGCACGGAAACCGCCATGGTCGCGACTTTATGACGCATCGTCACTTGCAGGGTACGGTCATAAAGCCGCAGCAAGCCGTCGAAGAAACGTTCAAACGCAGTATAGAAACGTCCGTGACCTTCGGCCCGCGGCGGACGCAGGAAGCGGCTGGACAACATCGGGGTAAGACTGAGAGAAACAAAGCCGGAAACCAGAATGGCGACGCCAATGGTCACCGCGAACTCGTGCAGCAACCGTCCCACCAGTCCACCCATAAACAGCACAGGGATAAACACCGCGGCCAACGACAGCGTCATGGAAACGATGGTGAAGCCAATTTCCTTCGCGCCATTGAGAGCCGCTTGCATCGGTCGCTCGCCGTGTTCCATGTGACGCACGATGTTTTCTAACATCACGATCGCATCATCCACCACGAAACCGACCGACAGTGTCAACGCCATCAGCGATAAATTATCCAGAGAGTAGCCCAGCAAATACATCACAGCGAACGTGCCCACAATCGACATGGGCAATGCCATGCTCGGTATGGCGGTCGCGGACAGGTTACGCAAGAAAATGAAGATGACGAGGATGACCAGCACTAGCGCCAGGAATAACGTGAATTTCACGTCATCCACGGACGACCGAATGGTGAGCGAGCGGTCGTACAAAGTATCAACGTTCACAGATGGCGGCATCACTGCTTTGAAGGTAGGCAGCAGTTGCTTAATCCCGTCCACCACTTCTACGGTATTGGTTCCGGGCTGTCGCTGGATTGCAAGCACGATGGCGCGACGAATGCCTCCCTTCGTGTCGTAGTACCAGCTTGCGGTCTTATCCACCTCCACACCGTCAACCGCAGCGCCAATATCAGTCACCCGAACCGGCGCACCATTGCGGTAGGCCACAATGAGTGGTCTGTAATCCGCAGCTTTGTTCAACTGCCCGTTGGCCTGCACCACGAATTGCTGGTGCGTTCCGTATAACGTCCCAGTAGGAAGATTTACGTTGCCGCTCTGGATTGCCGATTGAACCTCGTCAATGCCGATTTGGCGGCTGGCCAGCGCCCTGGGATCGAGCTTGATGTGCACGGCGTATTTCTGTGCTCCAAAAACACTGACCTGTGCCACCCCACTGACCATCGAGATGCGTTGCGCAATCAAAGTTTCCGCGTATTCATCAACGTCAGACAACCGCATCGTCGGCGAATTCAAAGAAAGATAAAGAATCGGCTGATCGGCGGGGTTCACCTTCTGATACGAAGGCGGGCTGGGCATGTTCTGCGGCAGATCGCGAGACGCCTTCGCGATCATCGAATTCACGTCTTGCGCAGCAGCGTCGAGACTACGGCTCAAGTTGAATTGAAGAGTAATCTGCGTCGAGCCCTGCGAACTCGAAGAGGTCATGGAATCGAGGCCCGCAATGGTCGAGAACTGCTTTTCCAGCGGCATGGCCACCGCTGAGGCCATGGTATCTGGAGTGGCCCCCGGCAGGCTCGCCGACACTTGGATGGTAGGAAAATCCACGTTCGGCAAATCACTCACCGGCAAGCTGCGGTAGGCGGTGATGCCAAACATCAGAATTGCCAACATGACCAACGTGGTCATGATCGGTCGTCGAATGAATGGTTCCGCAATATTCATGACTGCGGTTCCTGTTGGGACGGCTGATTGAGAGCTTGCTTGACCTGAACTTTGCTGCCTGGCACCAGGCGCAATTGTCCGTCGGTTACCACGCGTTCGCCCGGAGCAAGTCCGCTTTGAACCACTGCCTGCCCGTTTTCATTCTGGCTGACTACGATCGGCCTGGCTTCCACCGTCATGTCACTCTTAATGACAAAGACAAACTGCCCCTGCTGGCCGTTCTGCACCGCCTGTGAGGGCACCACAATTGCATTCGGCAAATCGTGCAGCGTGAGGATCGCGTCCACAAATTGTCCCGGCCATAGCCGCCGGTCGGCATTGGGAAATTGTCCTTTCAGCTTGATGGTTCCAGTGCTCTGGTCAACTGCGTTATCAATGAAGCTGAGTGTGCCTACCACTTTTCCGCGGCTATCATTTGGAATGTTGGCGTCAACCCGCAGTTTCTTTTGGCTGGCATATTTCTTGATCTCCGCCAGATTCTGCTCCGGCACCGTGAAGGTAACGTAAATGGGTTCGACCTGATTGATATTTACCAGCGGGGGCACGTCGTTGGCCTTGACCTCGTTGCCCTGGTGCACCATGAGACCGCCGGTCCGGCCATTGATAGGGGAATAAATGGAGCAGTACAAGAGCTGTACGCGGGCATTCTCAACGTCGGCCTTGTCGGCTGCCACTGCCGCTTCCATCGTCTTCGCACTGGACCGGAATTGTTCGTACTCTTCCTTCGAAACAACGCCCGCGTTTAATAACGCTTCGTAGCGCCGCTGTTGAACGCGGGCGTGCTCCGCCTGCGCCTGGTCCTTGGCCAGAGTGCCTTCTGCCTTTTTCAGTTCTGCCTCGAGCGGCCGCTTGTCGAGGGTAAAAAGCAGTTGACGCTTCCTGACGTCCTGACCTTCCTTGAAAAATACTCCCGTCAGTTCACCCGTTACTTGAGTTTTAACCGCAACCGTGGAATAGGGCTCGACCACCCCAATCGCGCGCAACTGCTGGGGAATGTCCTTCTGTTCGACAGTCGCCGCCACTACCGGCACGGCACTTGGCGGAGGTGACGCCGCTTTCGTACCTGTGCAAGAAGCCAGTAGGCCGAGCAGGCCCGCTAACAGGAACAACCTCATCACGCCATGAACAATCTTACTTGCCATCAATCTGAACTCCACGTTGCTGCGCTTGGGGACGACGCGAACCAATTCCATTTTTAGATTTCGGCAGGCTCTGTGCAGGTGCAACTTTGCTATCCGCAAGCATTCCCTGAAGCCAGATTCGGGTCAGAGTTTCGCTTACTTCTTGGACGTGGAACTTTTGAAAACGTTTGCCGCCAAATAAATCCTGAATCCAGGAATGATAGATGACCATGCCCAGAAAGCCGCGGGCGGCGAGCACAGGATCTATGTCACGAAAACGCTTTTCCGCGATTCGTTTGCGGACGAAGTCCGCCATTAGCCCGTAATATTCGGCAACATAAGTGCTAAAAAAGCGGTGGGATAAACGATGATTTTCCAGCGCGCTGAAGAGCAAGAGACGGGAAAGAGTCTGGTCTTTGGCCCTTCTTTCCAGAATCTCAGAGGCCAGCCGGCTGAACACTGCCAAATCGTCCCCGGCGACCTCGAGATTCTGGCGGAGGCGCTCCCGCGGCGCAGCACTCGTGATCTTGCGCGCGATCACGGCCCAGTACAACTCATCCTTGCTGGGAAAGTGACGGAAGATCAA
Organism: Acidobacteriota bacterium; assembly: GCA_003225075.1. Lineage (GTDB taxonomy): Bacteria > Acidobacteriota > Terriglobia > Terriglobales > Acidobacteriaceae > Gp1-AA124. The sequence goes on from QIAP01000050.1 coordinate 45,334, forward strand.
AGCTTCGTTCACCCCCGCCCGCTCAGAGATTTGTCTAGTGGTTGTGCCTTGGAATCCTTGCCGGGCAAACAGACTGGTAGCAACGTCGAGAATCTGCTCGCGACGATCAGCCGCCGAGAATCGAATTTGAGGGGTCGCCGCCATGGGTAAGTGTTCACTTACTAAGTGATCACTTACTTGTAAACTCGTTGGATACTAACTGTCAAGCAGGGGCACAGCCAGACCTGATGAGAGACGAAAACCTAATGAAACTGGAGGTAGCCCAGTCCTACCCGCATATGCCGAAGCAGGGCGTCAGGAAAGCTCGCGGCCAGAGAAAGCCCCAGCATCGCATGCACGATGCCCAGAGGATAGATACTCCGGTAGCGGCGGAACATCTCGCAGAAGAACAGGGCACCCAGCAGGGTAGCTAGCGTTAAAACTGGATTCGGAATGTGCGCTGACGCAAACAAAACCGCCGCCACCCACACCGCCCACCTGCTGCCTAAGATCGATTCCAGCCGCAGGTAAAAGAAAGTCTGCAGGATGAACTGCTGCACAATGGCCCAGATGGCGTATTGCCAGACGCCATTCCATCTTGGCCAGCCCGGATTCGCCGGAATTGGTTGTCCTCGCAAAGTTGCAACGGCAATGATCATCGCTGCTGCAGCTAACCCAATCGCAAGTATCGTAAAAGCACGTTGAGCAGACGGTAGCCGGAGACCAAGTTCGTACGTGGAATAGTCGCTGAATGCCACGAATAGGAAAATGCAAACGGTAGCGAGGATCATGACTCCCGTATGAAAGCGACCAAGGGGAGTCCACAACACGACCTCGATTAGCATGTAGCCAAGCGCGATCTGAAGCAATGTTGCTGCACTGCTTTGTACTGTTCCGGTTCCCTTCCCCGTCTCTGCGTTGCTGACCCAAGGTTCGGAAGGAACATCCCGAGGAAAACTTTTGGACCCGACTGCCATTGATCGAATCTTATAAGCAGAGACGATGGACAGCAAACGCACCCCTCGTGTAGTCATTGTCGGCGCGGGCTTTGGCGGCTTGAATGCCGCTCGCTTGCTCGCACGCCGTCCCGTCCAAGTGATAGTAGTCGACCGAAAAAATCACCACACGTTCCAGCCCCTGCTGTATCAGGTGGCAACCGCCGGATTATCGCCAGGCGAAATTGCTGCACCCATCCGCTGGATCTTAGGTGGCCGCAAGAATGTGGAAGTCCTGATGGAAGAAGTCACTAATTTCGACCTCGATCGCCATCTCGTCATCACTCGAGAGCAGGAAATCCCTTATGACTATTTGATCGTCGCCGCGGGTGCCACGCACGCTTATTTCGGCCACGAGGAGTGGGAACCAATCGCGCCCGGACTGAAGACGATTGAGGATGCTCTGGAAATTCGCCGTCGTGTTTTGCTTGCCTTCGAACTGGCGGAACGGCGTGCCGGCGACGACGCGTCACTGAATTTTGTGGTTGTGGGCGGCGGTCCCACCGGAGTGGAGTTGGCGGGCACATTGGCCGAGATTTCTCGGCACGTTCTGGCTCACGAATTCCGCAACATCGATCCCCGGAGCACTCACATCATTTTGCTCGAAGGCAGCCCCCGAGTTCTGCCTGCCTATCCCGAAGATCTCTCGCATAGCGCTGAGAATCAACTGCGCCGTCTGGGGGTCGATGTCCGGACTTTCACTATGGTAACGGGAGTAGAGCCCGGCGCGATTCGCATGGGCGAGAAGTGCCTGCCCGCAGCAGTAATCCTGTGGGCGGCGGGTGTGGCCGCGTCGCCACTCGGCAGCAAGCTGGGAGCCCAGGTTGATCGCGCCGGACGGGTGCTGGTGCAGCCGGACCTGAGTTTGCCGGATCATCCCGAGGTGTTCGTGGTGGGCGATCTTGCGGCGCTCAAAGACGAGCACGGCGACATGCTCCCCGGCGTCGCCCCGGTGGCCATACAGGAGGGCAAGTTCGTCGCGCATACCATCGCACGCGAACTCAACGGCCAAGGACGCACAAATTTTCATTATTTCGATAAAGGCAGCCTGGCCACAATAGGCCGGGCTGCCGCCGTTGCCCAGTTTGGGAAAATCCACATTTCAGGTTTCATCGCCTGGCTGTCATGGCTGTTTATCCACATTTTCTTTCTAATTGGCTTCCGCAACCGGCTGATTGTGCTGATCCAGTGGGCATGGTCGTATTTCACCTATCAGCGCGGGGCCAGGCTGATCACCGGCAGCACAACCCTGCCTGGCTGGTCGGAGTCCAAAGTCGCGAGCCAAACTTGTGAGGAGGAGGGAGCCTTAAGGAAACCGTCTAAAATCGCTGCTCTGAAGTAGCTATAATCATTTGGTGAAAATAGTCCTACCCAGCCGCCGTTGGCTTCATGGCCTTGCGTTGCTTTTTGTGTTCTGCCTCAGTGCGTCGGCACAAGTCCTGAAAATTGTGATCAATGACACAATTCATCCCATCACCGACGAATATATCGGCCGCGCCCTCACGACCGCCGCGCAAAACAAATATCGGGCGGTATTGATCGAGCTCAACACCCCGGGCGGCTTACTCGACTCCACGCGCGACATCATGGAAAAGATTCTGGCCTCGACCGTGCCCGTCATTGTCTATGTCACTCCCAGCGGTAGCCGTGCTGGTTCGGCGGGATTTTTCATCCTTCAAGCCGCAGACGTGGCCGCCATGGCGCCGGGCACCAATACCGGCGCTGCCCACCCCGTCACCCTGGGAGGAGGCAAGATAGACGACGTCATGAAGCAGAAAATCGAAAATGATTCGGCTGCGCTCATGCGATCCGTGGTTTCCAAGCGGGGCCGAAATGCCGGAATAGCGGAAACCGCCGTTCGCGAATCCAAGTCTTTTACTGATCAGGAAGCTCTGTCCCAGAAACTCATCGACTACGTCGCCACCAACGAAGACGATTTGTTCAAGCAGATTGACGCCCATCCCATCAAGCGTTTCAACGGACAAACCATTACCTTGAAGCTCTCGGGCGAACCAATCCTGCCGTACGATATGACGCTGAAGCAGAAGATACTGGCGTTCATTATGGATACCGGGCACCGTCGGCATAGTTTTCATTTTGTTGGCGGCGTTCGCGCTTAACCTGCTGCCCACACGCTTTGCCGCCCTGGCCATGATCGTGGGAGCGTTTGTGCTGTTCGCGCTCGAAGCCAAATTTGTAAGCCACGGTGTCCTCACCATCGGCGGCATCGTCCTGCTCACTCTCGGTGCATTGATGCTGGTAGATGCGCCCATCCCCGAAATGCGAGTCCACCTTTTAACCGCCCTGGCTGTCAGCATTCCTTTCGGCTTTATTACCGCCTTCCTGATGAGCATCGCGCTGAAGGCGCGACGCAACAAAGTCGTGACTGGAGCGCAAGGTCTGGTCGGCGAGTTGGGCATAGCACAATCCGCGCTGGCCCCCCAGGGCAAGATCTTCGTCCATGGCGAGCTCTGGGATGCCGTGTCCTCCACCAATCTGCCTGCCGGTGCCAGCGTGGTTGTCCGCAGTGTGGAAGGGTTGCAGTTACGTGTGGATCCCGTCACTGTGCCGCAAACTGCTCAAACTCCCGCGCACGCTTCGTAACGAAATTCTGTTGCGCGCCTGCCGCTCCCGTATCAGGGCTGACAACTCCACACGCTCTGGAAATGCCGCTTGGACCCAATAAATTGAGATACAATCCGCGACAGGGGCTTTCCTTACAATTTATCGGAGGGCGCAGATGGAGATCGGATTCGGCTTTTCTACCATCGTCATCATCATCGTCATTCTCTATCTCTTGAGCTCCATAAAGATTCTGGCTGAGTATGAACGCGGCGTGATCTTTCGCTTGGGTCGCCTGTTGCCGCAAGCCAAGGGTCCCGGGATCATCCTGGTGTTTGCGCCGGTTGATCGCATGGTGCGGATCTCGCTGCGGCAGGAAGCTCTCGAAGTGCCGCCGCAGGACATCATCACGCGAGACAATGTCACGCTGAAAGTCAACGCCGTAATCTTTCTGCGGGTGATCGATCCATCCAAAGCAGTCGTGGAAGTTTCCAATTACGTCTATCAGACTTCGCAATTCGCCCAGACCACGCTTCGGTCGGTCCTCGGCGAACAGGAATTGGACGAACTGCTGGCGCATCGCGAGAAAATCAATTTGCGCCTGCAGAGTATTCTCGATACCCACACCGCGCCCTGGGGCGTGAAAGTAGCGAATGTCGAGGTTAAGCAGGTAGACATGCCCGAGTCCATGCTGCGAGCCATGGCAAAGCAGGCGGAAGCCGAACGCGAGAAGCGTTCGAAAATCATTCACGCCGAAGGTGAATTCGCAGCCGCCCAACGCCTGGTGGATGCTGCCAAATTGCTGGCGACAGAACCGGTCAGTGTGCAGCTTCGCTATTTGCAGACGTTGACCGAAATCGGGGTAGAGAAGAATACGACCGTGGTCTTCCCCGTCCCAGTGGATTTCTTTTCAGGATTGCAAAAAATGCTGGGCAAGCCGGACGGGACAGAGACACCTGGTGGATCGAGGAGTTGATACCAGCTTAATTCACTCAAAAGTGAAAACTGCGGAGCTAAAACATGGCACATTCAGAAGACACAGAAATCACTTTGGGAACGGGGAAAATGTTGGTGCTGTTTTTCGGGTTAGTGGCGGTCTGCGCCGTGTTCTTTGGACTCGGCTTTTCCCTAGGACGAAATGCCACAGGTTCGACGACGCTGGCTGCGATCGCCTCGTCCGCTACAACCAATGCAGCCGTACGGCCCTCCGTAAGCAAATCAACGACATCCCCGAATTCGTCTGCCGATCAAGCGGCGCTCTACAAACCGGTGGATCAAAAACAAACAGACGCAACCTTGGCAACAAAGGAATCTCAGGACACCGGCGGCAGCACTGCAACGGAGAATTCCACCCCATCCTCCGCTTCCGATCCCATAGTACCGCCGCCTCTGCACGCCTATTACGTCCAGGTGGCCGCCGTCAGCACGCAGGGAGATGCTGAAGCTCTGGTGAGTGCGTTAAAGAATAAACAGTATCAGGCATTTTCAGCCTCCAACTCGCCCACCGACAAATTCATTCACGTGCAAGTCGGCCCATTCGCCGACATCAAAGACGCGGAAGCAACCCGCAGCAAGCTGATCAGCGATGGATACAATCCCATCTTGAAGAAATAAGAATCCTCCAAAGAACTTCAGAGAGACTAGTTGACGAATTTTCTTTTTCGTCCCTAGCGATCCCTTAATCCTTCGCGGTCAGTTTTTTAGGCGTCTTGCCATATTGACAACCATCGATTCTAAGTTTATTGCTGAGGATATGGGCGAACCAGATCAATCCTTAAATCGCATCTTGCAGGCCATCGCAGACACCACGCGCCGCCGCATCCTGCAAGCATTAAAGGAACGGGGCGGATGCTCCATTGGCAAGGAAATCGGTCTTTGTGCCTGCGACATCGAACAACGCATTCATCTTTCTCAGCCTACAATCTCGCATCACATGTCAGTGCTGAAGAAGGCTGGTCTGGTGGAGGCCAGGAAACACGGCCAATGGATCGTGTACCGGCGCAATGAGAAAGCCATCGGGGACCTGACGCGCGCACTTCGTGAAACACTTTAGGATTAGCTTGGAAGGTACTGATCTACAATAAACAACTGTATTGAAGTACGAGGAACCTAACCGGCCATAGCTGCCTGGGCTTTTTGCAACAACCGCCGGGCCTGTGAGATAAGCTCGGCTATTTCAAAAGGTTTTACCAGCGACGCAGAATTGTTTTCCTGCAACACCGCGCGTACCTCCGGTTCCGGAACGCTTGAGAAAGTAAAGAGCACCCGCTTTTCCATGCCCGGGCAATTTTGCGACAGCCAGCCATAAACCTCCGATACTCCCCACCCCCCTGGCATCTTGCCGTTGATGACCAGTGCGTCGAACACTTCAGTGCGCAGACGGCTCCTAACCTCATCGCTGCTCATCACAGTCACGACCTGCGCGCCTGCGCCTGCCAGCACGTCCCGTTCGAATTCCAGCACCGCTTCTTCATCTTCTGCCAGCAGTACTCGACCCTGAATGGCCAGCTCGCGGCGAGGTGTAGTTGTGGCGGCATCGCTGGAGACGACCCTTCCGGAAGCGGGTAAACGAACCTCCACAACCGCGCCACCGTCCGCGGGATTATGCGCGATGATGTCTCCACCGTGTTCCTTGACAATGCCGTAGCAGATGCTTAGGCCGAGCCCGGTTCCCTTGCCCACGCTCTTGGTCGTATAAAACGGGTCAAAAATACGCTTTGGATCCTTGATGCCTGGTCCGCTGTCACGGAATTCAGCGCGTACCTGGCCGCTTTGGTTTGAAACCCGAACTTTTAATGTGCCACCTTGGCCAGTTTCTAAAATGGCATCTACCGCGTTGTTGATGATGTTCAGGAACACTTGCTCGAGCTGATGGGGATCCCCGGTTACGGCCGGTAGGTCAGGTTCCAGGTCTCGTTCCAAGGTAATGTTGTTCACCTTCAAATCGTAATCGCGCAGCGCCAAGGTCTCCTCAAGCACTTTGCGAATGTCAATTTCTTGCTTCTGCGGTGTGCGTTGTCGGGCGAATGACAGCAGGTTCTGCACCACCCGATGGGTACGCTGCGCCTGTTTGAACAGTTTGCGCACAAAGTCTGAAGCCCGATCGTTCAGGCCTTCACTCTCCAAAAGTTGCGCGTACCCCAGAATTGCGGTGAGCGGATTATTAAGCTCGTGTGCGACTCCAGCGATGAGTTGCCCCACAGCGGACATTTTTTCGCTCTGCAGCAACTGCTCTTGAGTGCGCCGCAAGTCTTCGTAGGCACGGCATGTTTCCTCGTACAGACGCACCTTCTCGATGGTAGTGGCCAGTTGTCGCCCGACCGCCACCAGCAGGCTTTCATCATTGCTGCTGTATTCGTGCGCTTCCCGACTGCTGACGCCCATGATCGCCATTGGCGCGTCTTTGCTCCACAACAGCACCCAGATCCATGAACACATGCCATCGGCGCGAACGAAATCAGCCACCAACGGGGGCAAATGCGGTAGGTATTCCTGCGTGATGACTTCTGTCCGCGAGCGCATGATCAGGTCCCCGAATCCATCCGGGAATTTGACCTCGGCAGCGCGGCCCCGATCCTGGTTGCGCTGCCCCCAGCCCGCGCGCCTGCGGAAAATACACTCATCTTCATCAGCGAGATAGATGGACCCATTTTGTGCGCCAAATAATGAGACCACCTGGCGCAGTGTCAGGTTCAGGATTTCATCCAGATCGAACGACTGTGTAGCAATGACCGCCATGGCGTTCAGCGCATTGAGCTCGCGATTGCGCCGCCGCATGTCGTCTTCCACTCGCTTTTTCTCGCTCATATCGAGCACGAATCCCTGATAGCGGTCGATCCGGCCGGCAGCATCGCGAGTACCAAAACTGCTTTCTGCTGCGGTGAGCAACATGCCACCCTTCTTGCGAAGCGTGATCTCAAAATTGCGCACGTAGTTGTGCTGCTCTACCTCGCGGCGGAAGGCCTCGCGCTGTTCTGGCGACGCGTAGAGCTCACTCTCGATATTCAAGACCATCAATTCTTCGCGATTATCGTAGCCCAGCATCTTCACGAACGCGTCATTGCAATCCAGCAGTTTGCCTTCAGGAGTAGCAACAAATACCCCTTCCTGCACCTGTTCAAACAGGAGACGATATTTCTCTTCCGCCACGCGTCTGTCAGTGGTGTCCCGTACGACGTGAATGGTTCCCTTTTGCTTGCTGCCCTGCTCGTTGTAAGACGAAGTCGAGACCATCGAGAAGCCGCCAAAGCAGGGATCGGCTCCCTCCACAAAGTCAGCGTCCCCGCGCGCGCAGTATGGGCAGCCCTTCCAATCGCTGTGCTTCCGCGGGAGAACCAACTCACAATAATTGCCGACAACATCGAAGGGCGCCTGTTCCAGGCGTTGCAGCAGCGACTGGTTAGCCTTGATAATGCGGAATTCCGAATCGTGCGCCAGGATGATGTCCTGAATCGAATCAAAGGTATTCATCCACTGCCGCTGGGAGCGCAGGACCTGTTCCAAAAGTCTTAGGTTCTCGACGGCAATGCCCAATTGATTGGCGGCAGCTGCAACAAACTCCATCTCTTCCGGCGTGTAAGACCGGCGGCCGGTGGTAGCCAGCGCAAGCGTCCCAATCGCCGATTTCTTTCCCAGCACCGGGGCAATGAGTACGTGATGAAAACCCTCAACCTCCAGGTGTTCTCGAACTGCATCGCCGACCGAGGAGGTCATCACCACCGCCGGCTTGCCCTCGTGCAGAATGCCGCGCAGGGTTTCGTCGATATCCAGACTTCCCATCGCGCGTAGAAATTCCTGGGAGACGCCAAGGTGCTGGGTGATCACCAGCCTGTCACCCTCCAGTACCCGGAACCATGCACCACGGGCCCTCATCAGACCCTTAAGTTCTTCCAGCGCCGTGGTCATCATCGGTTCGTATTGCCTGGCTTTCGCGATACTCGTGGTCAGGGCGTTAATGACTCGGAGCCGCCTGCCCCGCGCTTTGGCATCGTCGAAAACTAAGAGCAGCATGCTCAAGCCCAACAGGACATCTGCCGCGAAGCCAACGCCAGTGGGAACTTGCTGCGTTACAGGCCTCCAATCAAGATGAAGCAACAGGAAGCAACCACTGAGCAACCACGGTGCGATTTCCCAACGGCCCC
>QIAP01000182.1 GCA_003225075.1 Acidobacteriota bacterium
TCTTCCCGTCCGGAGACCAATCTGGCTGATAGTCGTAGCCAGGACCATCCGTCAGTTGCGCCGCCTCCTTCGAATCGAGTTTCTGCCGCCACAGCGAGCCAGCCATCGAATACCCAACCTCCTTGGAATCCGGCGCCCACGCAACGCTGCTCGGCCCGCTCGTTAATTGCGGCAAGTAAAGTTCGCGGTAGTAATAAGGATGAGGAAGATCTATCTGCGGCAGCACGGGTCTGCGCTGGGCTGCCAGCGACAAAGAAAAAAGCAAGCACGGCAAAAGAATAAAACCGAAGCGAACGAATAATACGGTGACGCGGCCGACGTTGTGATTTTTCAATGAACCCAATCCGTTCGTCTCAACATGACGGGATCCTCTCCGACAAGTGTTTGTCGTGGAGTGGCAGGTCTGCACGCGCCAAGTATCGTGGGTTCGGAAAGACGACGCAAGTCCTTGCGCTGCCGCTGCGCCAAACGCGCGCGCAGTTTCTTAGGCCAGCTGGTCAAGCATCTCGCGAACTTTTCTGCCAAGAACGGTGGGGCTAAATGGCTTTTGCAAGAAGGAAGTGGTCTGGCCAAAGTTCCCATCGCGGATGATCGCGGTGTCGGTATAGCCGGACATAAACAGTACGCTGATGCCCGGCCGCATGGCAGCGATCTCATCGACCATTTGGCTCCCATTCATGCCGGGCATGATGACGTCGGTCAGGACCAGATGAATCTTGCCGGTGTGCTGGCGGCAAAGCTGAATAGCGGCATCCGGGCGGTCTGCCACCAAGACGCAATAGCCTCGCGTCTTGAGAATCTCTAGGGCGAGCTCCCGGACCAACGGGTCATCTTCGACAAGCAGAATTGTCTCTTTTCCCAGAAGAGCTGTTGGTGCCGGAAAAGGGGATGCGATCTCCTGTGCGTGTTCAAACACGCGAGGGAGATACACTTTGAAGGTGGAGCCTTTTCCAATTTCGCTGTGGACCCAGATGTACCCACCGCTCTGCTTCACGATTCCGTAGACCATAGAAAGACCGAGGCCGGTGCCTTTTCCGAGCTCCTTGGTTGTGAAAAAAGGCTCAAAAATGTGGGCCTGCGTCTCCTCATCCATGCCCATGCCGGTGTCGGAAACGGCGAGCATCACATAGCTGCCGGGCAATGTTGCGAGATGCGTTTGCGCGAACGATTCGTCCAGTTCCACATTCGCGGTTTCCAGAGTCAACTTGCCGCCGTTGGGCATGGCATCGCGCGCATTGATCACCAAATTAAGGATCACCTGTTCTATCTGGCTCGGATCGGCCTTAATCGCGCCGATATTCTTGGCGGTAATGGTGGCCATTTCTACATCCTCGCTGATCAAGCGCCGCAGCATGCTATCGGTGTTCCATACGAGGGTATTGAGACTGAAAACCTTGGGCTGCATCACCTGCTGCCGGCTGAAGGCCAACAACTGGCGCGTCAGCGAAGCGGCTTGCTCCGCTGCTTTCCCGATATGTTCCAGCTGATGAAGAGAGGCGCTGGCTTGCTTGCCTTCCAAGAGCAGATCACAGTAACCCTTAATGACGGTCAGCAGGTTATTGAAGTCGTGTGCCACACCGCCAGCCAGCCGACCGATAGTTTCCATGCGCTGGGCCTGGCGAAGCTGGCTTTCGAGTGATTTACGTTCGGTGATATCAACTGCGATACCGATAATGTAGCGAGGAGCGCCTTTTTTGTCCCGGATCAAATACAGGTGGAGATCGGCGAACACGCGACGGCCGTCGCGTAGGATATAACGCTTTTCGCGACGATCATATTCGATCTCTCCGCGAATCATTTCCTGAAACTTCGCGGCGTCAGCGGCCCGGTCCTCCGGATGGGTAAGCTCGTCAAATACGTCAACCTTACGAAGATCCTCCTCGCTGAGCCCCAACGCCTGGCGGCAAGCAAAATTGGACGCGACTACGGTCCCATCCGTTCCGAGCACGGCCATCCCGACGGGTGAGCCGTCGAAAATTGTGCGGAAGCGCTCTTCGCTCTCTGCCAGGGCTTCGATCGCGTGGTAGCGATCCGTAATGTCCAGGGAACTGCCGACCAGGCCGACCACGCGTCCTTGCGCGTCGCGAAAGGGACCCTTGGTGGAAAGATAAGTCCGAGTCATTCCTTCGACTGTTGTTTCTTCCTCGTAAGTTTCGACGACGCCTGACTCGACCGTTTGGCGATCGCGGGCGATGATTCTTTGAGCCGACTCACGCGAGAAAAGGGCCTCGTCATCCTTTCCAAGGATTTCCGGAACGCTTTTGCCGACAAAGGCCGCGCCGGCAGAATTCATGAGCAGATACCGGCCCTGCAGATCCTTCACGTAGGTGGCCGCGGTGGTGCCTTCAATGATGGCGTTCAGCAATTGATGATGATCAAGAAGCGCCTCCGCGCTGCGGCGAAGCTCGCCATGCGTCAGCAGCAGACGGGCATAAGAAGTTGCCAGCGAGAGCAGCACTGCGAGAGCCGCAATCTTCAGCTGAGTGGGAGCAATGTTGGCTGCCATCACCACGACGAGCACGGGAAAAATGAGCGGCAGCACGTGTGTCAGCAAGAGCCTTCGCCGCACCAGCGTTTTTTGCGAGACATGCGGCTTTGGCGTGGGCAGTTCGGTCCAGTTGGCAGCGGTAACCAGAGGGATCAGCCACGGAACGCTCCAAACAAGATCGAACCAGGCGCCGTTGGCCTGTTCCGGCAAACCAACTGCAAAATACAAGTCCGTCAGCAACGCTACCGCGCGGAACGCACCGATTCCCAGGAAGAGTTTCTTCGCGGAGTCATCGCGAAGGGAGAATGCGCGTGCAAAAAAGGCCGCGGCCACTAAGCCGTCGGTCGCCAACGAGAGCCGATAGCCGGACCCTGACGTGCCTTGCGTGGACAGCGTGGAGAAGTAGAAATAGATGAGCACGAAAACGATCGCCACTTGCCCGAAATCCAAAAGCCTGCGCCAATCTGTGCCTTCCTGTTCCTCTTCGATATCGAGGAAAAGGCACATGACGAGCGGGGCCGGCCAAGCCACGTAAAAA
>QIAP01000183.1 GCA_003225075.1 Acidobacteriota bacterium
CTCATCAGCTGCATGGAACTTCTCCGGTATTGGGATTGCATTTTGGATTCCATGCGTACTCAAGGAGTTGCCAGGCGTCAGGGTCTCGTATGGTCAAAACAAAAGATTCCGTCGCCGGGCGGGGCGTCTCGCCAGGAAAGTTCCGGAGAAATGTCGTCACCTTCGCAGGTAAACCCGATCGGCATCACTCCAGCGCCTACAGGCGTTAGGGATGCTCCCCCTCGAACCCGAGCGTCTCAAGAACCAACTGGCCACCACCAGACAAAGATCACCGGAGATGGAAAGGGCTCTTCACCCGAGACGCTCAAGCGGCTTGCGATTTTAGTTTCTCAGCGTCGAAGTTTTCTCCTTTCTTCCAAAGAGTCAAGGCAATGGCTGCGATCTTGCGCGCCACCGTGAGACGCACCATCGTCGGCTTGATGCCTTTGGCCAGCGATCTCTGGTGGAAATCCTGAAACGGTCCCGGCTGTACACTCGCCCTGGTAGCGGCCGCTTTGAATAGACCTTTCAGATCATGGTTGTGATCCTTGTTGAGACCCCGAATGGAGACCTGCTTTTTGGAGCGCCGCAGTTGGCCGCGGACATAGCAGTATTACCCGCTGGTAAGGGTTTCTAACGCCAGTCCGCTGTAAGCCCATAGCTGTCGCTTGGTGCGAAAACGATGCGGCGTCTGGATCAGCGCTACCGCCAGCGCCGCACGAATGGGCCCGAACGATGGAATTTGCCGGAGCTTGGCGGTGATGGCGTGTTTCCGACTCTCCGCCAACAGTTCGCGCCGCGCTTGTTGTCGCAAATGCTGCAGCATGTCCAGTTGCTGGTAGAGGTGCTCAGCCCTACGGCGCACGCCGGCCTCTCGGATCTTGCTCAGCCACTCGGCGCGATGACGGGTGTAGTAGACGTCCCGTCCGGCGCAGGGAATCGCCCAGCTGCGATACATCGCTTTCAGGCGATTCATGACTCGCGTCAGATCCTTGACCAGGGTCAGGTAGCTCCGGGCCAGCTCGCGCAGCATGGGCACGCCGGTTTGGCCATGGTAGACCGGCTTGAGATTATCGAGGCGTAACAGTTCCGCCAGCTTGCGGGCATCGATGCGGTCATTCTTATTGCCGTCTTTCAGCAGAGCCGTCTTCCGCGGATTGCACACCACTAACTTCTGAACATGGGGCTTGAGCAGATCATGGAGCCAGGCCGCCCAAGTGCCTTCTTCGAAGGTGACCGACAAAGTTCCGCGTAGCCCCGCCAAGAACTCAAGAAGGGTCGCGGCTTTGGTCTCCAGGATGGACTCCATGACTACCTTGCCTCTGCAATCCATCACCGCGACCGAGATGGTTGCTTGATGCACGTCGAGCCCAATATACTTTTCACTGTTCATGAGGGTGCTCCTTTTCGTAGGTGGTGGTGCTTGCGCTCACAACCTACTCCAAAAGGGGCGCCCTTTTATAATGCGATTACATCAACTATCCCTTCGGGCACACGGCGGCATCCAAATTTGTGAAAACAATCATCTAGTTGAGGCATCGAAACGATAGGAAGGAGAGAGCACTATGGCATCCAAGCCTACCCACGAACAAGCACAACTGCACTTGCAAATCTACGAGGAACGCCGAGAGCCGCGACTTCGGCAGGCGCGTGACTGGTTCTTCGCCAATTGCTTCGCCGATACTCTGGACGAGGCCATGCGCATCGCCCCGCCGGGAACGGAAGCGGGAACCAATTTCATGATGGTGATCAGCTACTGGGACCAGGCATGCGCGCTACTCAACTACGAACTACTTCACGAGGATCTGTTCTTCGAAACCAGCGGCGAGTTCTTCGGTGTGTGGGATCGCATCAAGCCCACTATCAAGGAAGGCCGGGATCGGTTCTCGAACAAACTCTTTGCCGCCCACATCGAAAAAGCAGCAAACCGGTTCGAAACCTGGGCTGAAAATCGTTCACCTGGTCTCATCGCCTCGATGCGCCAGATGAACCAACAAATGCGCTCGCAGACGAAAAAAGCGGCCTAAGATCGGGCCATCTAGATCACTGACCAGCCAGTAAAGTATGGCCGCCGGGAGCACTCAGATACTTCCGGCGGCGGGTCATGTTGAACTGTGCCGAGTCTTCCAGCGACGCCAGGCGGGATAAATGGCAACATGCTCTCCCGCATGGAAAGCGAGTCGGCGGTTCCGATGATCGCCACAATATTGTGATGTGGTTGTCATCCGCTATGCCGATGATGTCATCTCGGGATGCCAGCACCAGGCGGACGCAGATCGTTAGTTCGGGCGGTTTGCCGAACAAAACCGGAAACGAAGAGGGGAAGGCAAGCCCGAGACGTTCGACTTCCTAGGCTTTACGCACATCAGCGGCAAGAATAGGCTAGGGCGGTTTACGGTAAGGCGCAAGACGATCCGCAAACGCATGCGGGCGAAGCTGCGGGAGATTAAGCAGCAGCTCCATGAGCGTATGCACGATCCCGTGCGTCAAACCGGTCAATGGCTCAAGTCGATCATGCAGGGCCACTTCAACTACTACGCGGTACCGGGGAACCTCGACAGCCTCGGCGTATTCCGGGATCGAGTGCTTGGGCATTGGGGGCATTCACTTCGCCGCCGAAGCCAGAAGCGCCCGATCTCCTGGGAGCGTATTCTCGCCTTGGCTGCGCGCTGGCTTCCTCCACCGCGAGTAATCCATCCTTATCCTGCGGTTCGCTTTGCCGCCAATCATCCGCGATAAGAACCGAATGCGCTAAGGAGCGCCCGTCCGGGTCCGTGCGGGGGGCGATCAGCAATGATCGTCCCTACCGCGATCCAACAACCCCGGTCACTAGGCTTGCTGCCCAACAGCAAGCGGCGGTGCCCGACCATGACATTACCCTGCCTTGTCCACGCGCGCTGCACACTATGAACATGCCTGACTGCTGCAAGTGAAGCGGGAAGACAGCTTTTGGAAATTCAGGCAAATTTCTGCGCAGTGACGGAATGGGTTCCCCTGGACAACGCAGTCGCCCGAAAAGAGATCACGAAGCGTAAGCGACACTTCAATGTTTCCAAATCGTCTTTCATTTCATCGGTGCACAGCGATGCTGCAATGGTAAATCCACGTGACGTGCTGATCGATGAATCTAAACAGGCGGACATCGAAAACCTTGGTGACTGCCTTCGCGTCCTCGGAGATGGTCAGACATTGGGGGACTTCTCCCTCACGATCATCCTCTATGCAGCAGAAAAACGAACGTTGGATCGAGTTCTGCCAGACGTGGTCCGGATCTTCACCGGCGCCGACGGCAATCTTTTCTCCGAGACCTACAACCAACTTAATGCCTACTTCGCCATCGTTCCCGGCAACTACAGGCACAATCTACGCAAGCTTTTCCTGCTCAATTCCAACTATGCCGACATTTCGTTCCTTTTCACAATCCATCTCGGCGAAACGTGGAACGAGCATCTTGACCGCGAGTACCTGGCGTTGCTCGAAACCGACAACGCCACACCTTACTACCTGAACCTGCACGAGCGCGAGGGGGCCCACACCCTTATTCTTGGTGCCACCGGCTCCGGCAAATCGTTTCTCCGGAAATATGCACCGCGGCGTCTGCCGCCGATGCAACTGCCCTACCGCTGCCTGCTTAGCTTCACTACAGAAATACTGGCGAAAGCTATGTGATGGGTAGCAGCCGCAAGCCCTGAATCGAACCATCAGCCTGCGGGCGCCCTTGCGCTGGTTCTATGCGCTCGCCTTCCCGCGGCGGGATCGCCGATCTGTTCGTGCCAGCGCGAGATCGGCAGTAGGATCGAGAAGCGAGTCTGGTAGCGACCGCGCAGATTTCCCAGAACTCACGGCCCTATTGTTGGCTCTGCTTGGACCTACTAGCAGCAAGTTCTTGCCCTCAGTCCATCCAATCCCTCTTTCGCAACGATTGGAGCCATAGTCAATGCTGCAATCGGGTCTGCCCACCACCATCCTAAACCCGCGTTCAGTACGAGACCCGCCAGCAAAATCGCTGAGAGATAGACACAGAAATCAGTCTGCCGGGCATCCGCCTTCATGGCTGCGCTGCCCAGTGCACTGCCCACCCTCCTTTTAGCTCGTGACAGAATCGGCATGACGATGAGGGACACGCAAGCCAGTGCGATTCCGGGAATGCTGTGCTCAGGTGCTGTTTTCCTAAGCAGGTCCGCCAGTGCTTCGTAGGTGATATAGACCGCGAGCGCGATGAAGCAGAAGCCCACAATCCTAAGACTCAGCTTTTCGTTTCGTTCTCGGCTCTCAACATCAGCGTCAACCGACATTCTCCAAAGCAATGTGGCCCCGGATGTAACCTCAATGAAACTATCCATTCCGAAACCAACAAGTGAGATGCTCCCTGCAAGCACTCCTGCAGCGACGGCGATTAAGCCTTCGAGGGTATTCCACACAATCGTGAAATATTCCAGCCGCCTTCCGCGATGGGCAATCGCCTGGCGTGAAATTGTCAACTCACGCATATTGGAAGCATACCAATTCTTCTAATCGTGATATTGGTGAAGGTAAACCGAATCGCCAAACCTTATGCGTCGGAAATGCCTACGCCTCGTCGTTGCTAGCCTCCGGTCGCAACGTGCCACGCCGGAGAGCTCGTTCTTTCATCAGCACGAAGAAAACCGGCACCAGAATTAACACGTGAATGGTTGACGTAATCATCCCGCCGACCATGGGAGCGGCAATCGGCTTCATCACATCAGAGCCGATACCGCTCGCCCAGAGGATGGGAATCAGACTGGCAAGAACGGCACAGACTGTCATCAGCTTCGGTCGCAGGCGCTGCACAGCACCCTCAATGGCTGCGGTTTCGATGTCGGCCTCCGTAACTTGATCGCCTGCTGGTAGGCGGCGGTCCAAAGCTTCATGGAGGTAAACGACCATCACAACCCCCGTTTCAACCGCGATGCCAAAGAGAGCGATGTAACCAACCCACACGGCCACACTGAAGTTGTAGCCAAGCAGCCACTGCAAGATCAGCCCTCCGGTCATCGCATAGAACGTGGGGAAGATCAGGACCATGGCCTCAGTCAAGGAATGGAAAACCATGTACAGGAGCATGAAAATCACGAAAAACACGACGGGTAAAATCAGTTTCAGTCGCTTCTTCGCCCGCAGCTGGAATTCGTATTCGCCCGACCACTGATACGTGTATCCCGCGGGCAATTGCAGCTTTTGGCGAAGCATGTTGCTGGCTTGGTCTACGAAACCGCCGTAGTCAGTGGTGTTGAGATCAATGTAGATGTAGCCGGTGAGCTGGCCATCTTCATCGCGGATCATTGCCGGACCGCGGGAGAAGGAAACTGTGGCTACTTCTGAAATTGGTATCTGGGCTCCGGAGGGCGTGGCAATCAACACCCGGCTAAGTTCTTCGACGTTGTCGCGGAAATCACGCTGGTAGCGGACATTGATCGGATAACGTCGCCGTCCTTCTATGTTCTCGGCAACGTTCATTCCTCCAATGCCGGATTCCACAGCCTGTTGCATGTCGGCAATGGTTAGACCGTACTTCGCCGCCTCGGGACGGTTCACGTCGACATTGATGTAAAAGCCCTGAGAAACCCGTTCAGCAAAAACCGATCGAACCTGTGGCAACCCTGACAAGATCTGCTGGATCTGTGAGCCGAGCTGCTGGATTTGTTCCAGATTCGTGCCTTGAAGCTTCATGCCTACCGGTGTCTTGATCCCGGTCAGCGCCATGTCGAGGCGGTTCTGCACGGGCGTTGTCTAGGTATTGGTCAGACCTGGGAACTGTAGTTTCGCGTCCATCTCTCCGATGAGCTTTTCGTACGTCATCCCCGAACGCCATTTCTCTCGCGGCTTGAGCATGACGGTGGTGTCATACATATCAAGTGGCGCGTTGTCGGTGGCACTGTCGGATCGACCGACTGCACCGAACACGCTCTCGACTTCTGGAAAGGACCGGAGGATTCGGTCCTGCTCCTGCAAGAGTTGCGAGGCTTGCGTGATGGAAATACCGGGAAGCGCCGTGGGCATGTACAGCGAAGAGCCTTCAAACAAGGGTGGCATGAATTGACTGCCCAGTTTGAACATCAGGGGAAACGTCAGCAGGAGGAATATCAAATTGAGCAACAATGTCGTCTTGCGGAATCTCAGGCAGAGTCGAGAAGCCTACGGCCAGAGTTTTCGTCCAGGCCAGCGGGCGGAACATGCGTCCTTCCTGCGCTTCCAGAAGGAATACCGGGAGGAAAGAGACCACAATAATAAGGAGCGAAAAAAACAGCGCGGGCCCGACCTGCTTGGCAGCGTCGATGAGAATTCGCACCCGCTGTCCTTCCGCGGCCCTCTTCGTTGCTTCAACAGTGCTCGTCTCTGTCTCTTTGTTGAGAAGGGGCCCATTCGAGTCATTCATCTGCCCGAGTGCATCGCCTCTGGACGCAGGGCGCTCGGAAAGATGCCGGTACCCGTTTTCCACCATGACAATGGCGGCATCTACCAAAACCCCAATCGCCAATGCCAGTCCGCCTAGCGACATGATGTTGGAGCTGACGTTCAGGTAGTACATGGGAATGAAAGAGATGGCGAGCGCGATGGGCAACGTGAGAATAGGAATCAACGCGGACCGGAAGTGAAACAAGAACACAATGATGACAAGGGAGACAATGATGGCTTCCTCGATCAGACTGTGTTTTAAGGTGTTGATCGATTCACTGATAAGTCTCCCGCGATCGTAGCCGGCGACGACTTCGACTCCCGGCGGCAGTGACGGCCTGATCTCAGCCAACTTTTTCTTAACGCCATCAATCACATTGAGAGCGTTCAGGCCGTAGCGCATGACCACAATGCCGCCTACCGTTTCGCCTTCGCCGTTCCATTCCACTACGCCTTCGCGGATGTCCGGGCCAAATGAGACCGTGCCCAGATCCTTGATGAGTACGGGCGTGCCGTTCTTTGCCATGACGGGGACATTGCTCAGATCGTCTAGCGATTTTAGATAGCCCAAACCGCGAACCATGTAGCGAGTGCCGCTCAGTTCGAGTACGCGACCGCCGACTTCATTGGTGCTAGACTTCACCCGATCAATTACGGTGGATAGCGGAATGCCATAAGCCAGCAACTTGTTGGGATCGACATTGACCTGATACTGGCGCACGAACCCACCAATGCTCGCCACTTCCGCCACGCCCGGAACGGTTGCAAGTTGATAGCGCAGTTGCCAGTCCTGCAGGCTTCGCAGGTCGGCGAGACTCTGTTTGTGACTGTGATCGACGAGGACATATTCATAGACCCACCCGGCGCCGGTAGCGTCCGGACCGATGGCAGGATGAACATTCGAGGGAAGTCGGCCAGCAATCGTCTGCAAGTACTCCACAACCCGAGAACGGGCCCAATAAATATCGGTCCCGTCTTCGAACACCACGAAGACATAGGAATCATTGAACATGGTCTGCGCGCGTACCGCTTTCACTCGCGGCGCAGCCAGCAGTGCAGTCACAATCGGATAGGTGACCTGATCTTCGATGATGTTGGGTGGCTCGCCCTCCCAGTTGGTGTGAATGATCACCTGCACGTCCGAAATGTCCGGCAGAGCGTCGAGGGGTATATGGCGAATAGACCAGATTCCCGCCACCGTAAGCAGAAGCACTCCGGTGAAGACCAGGAAGCGATTGTGTGCGCACCACTCGATGATTCGAGAGATCACGTTACATACCTCCCGTGGCATTCACCCTGAGCTGCTTGTTGGCAATGGTCTGGCCGTTTAGTTGCGCCCGAATGGTGACCTGCCAGGTGCCGCCTGATCCGAGATCGCCCTTGCCTTCATAGATCCCGCCGCCTTTATCCGTGGCACTGACTACGGTTTTCATTGCCGCCATTCCCATTGCCGGCATCGCAGCCATGTAGAACGTCACCGTCACGTTGGTCCCCGTAATCGGCTTCCCATCTTGTCCAGTCAACTTGACGCGAACGGTGTTGTTGCCTTTGTGCGGAGGGTTCGGCTCGGTTGTCAGCTCCGCATTGGCTTGCTCTTGTGCCGAGGCATTCATGGAAGCCGCCTGCCCAGCGCCTGGAGGTGGAGGAACAAATGCGCCCGCGGCAGCCTGCAATTGCGCCTCGGAATCGATCAGGAAGTTTGCCGAAGTAACAATCTGTTCCTCAGCTTTCAGGCCTTTGGTGACTACGATCTCATCACCCACCTGCGGCCCGAGCTCGACCGCGCGCGGCTCAATGCTGCCTTCGCCGCTATGGACGAACACCAAGTTCTTTGTTCCCGAATGAAAAGCTGCGCTGGCCGGGACTACCAACTGTCGTCCCATCGCCAGCTTCGCGCGAACATTCACGTACATTCCGGGCCTTAACTTCAGACCAGGATTCGGAAACACCAACCGCACCGGCAACGTGCGCGTGTTCATGTCCACCTGGGGCAGGATGTAATCGACATGGCCGTTAAAGACTCGTCCGGGATACGCATCGACCGTGACCTCTGCGAGATCACCCGGTTTGATCTTCCCTGCGTCGTTTTGAAATACCTGAGCAAGTACCCAAACGTCGGAAAGGTCAGCCACGGTGTACAGCATGGTTTCGGGCTGCACGTACATATTGGGCAGCGCGTTTTTCTGCGTGATGTAACCCGAGACGGGAGAATTGACTGTCAGATCCGTAATCGCCTTTCCGCCTTGATCCAGCTTTTCAATTTCTGCAGGAGACACTTCCCACTGCAGCAGTCGCTCTTTGGCAGCACTGAAGAGCGAAGCGGCACCCGAAGCCACCCCGCTCACTTTGCTCTGCTGCAAAGACTCGGAGTTCTTCTTTGCCAGCAAGTATTCGTGCTCGGTCGAAACCAGGTCAGGACTGTAGATCGTAAATAGCGGCTGGCCCTTGCCGATGAAATTGCCCGTTGCGTCGGCAAAGACTTTGCGAATCCACCCCGCGAATCGCGTCTGCACGTAGGCCTGGCGGCGCTCATCAACCTGCACGTTGCCGTAGAAACGAAGTTCAGTGTTGACCG
>QIAP01000014.1 GCA_003225075.1 Acidobacteriota bacterium
AGATCGAAGACCCATTTCGTGGTGATGTAGGTAGCGACGGAGTATCCGCCAGTGGTGTGAACTACGCCCTTGGGTTTTCCCGTGGTTCCCGAGGTGTAAAGAATGTATAGCGGGTGCTCGGCATCAAGAGGCTCGGCTGGACATTCATCAGAGGCCTTCGCCATCAGCTCGTGCCACCAGTGGTCACGGGCGGGATTCATCTGGATCGGCGTGCCGGTGCGCTTGTAGACGATGACGTGCTTCACGGACGGACAGGATTTCAGGGCTTCGTCGACGGCGGGAAACAGTTTCACTTCACTGCCGCGACGGTAAGAACCGTCCTGCGTAATGACCGCCGCGGCTTGCGAGTCTTGAATCCGGTCCACGAGGGCGTTCGAGGAGAAGCCTCCGAAGACGACAGAATGGGTGGCGCCGATGCGCGCGCAGGCTAGCATGGCGATCGGTAGCTCGGGAGTCATACCCATGTAAATTGCTATCCGGTCGCCTTTCTTGATTCCCAGCGACTTCAGAACATTGGCGAATTTTTGCACTTCTCTATGCAGTTGCTGATAGGTCAGGGTGCGAACTTCGCCGGGTTCGCTCTCCCAAATTAAAGCGGCTTTGTTTTTGCGCCAGGTTTGCACATGGCGGTCGAGGCAATTGTAGGAAAGATTGATTCGACCGCCGACGAACCACTTGGCCCAAGGACAATCCCATTCGAGGACTTTGTCCCATTTTTTGAACCAGTGCAGTTCGTTTGCAATGCGGCCCCAGAATTTTTCTGGCTGCTCGACAGACTCGCGGTAAATGCGTTCGTACTCGTCGAGACTCTTGATGTGAGCCTGGCTACTGAATTCCGACGGACATTCAAATTTCCGTTGCTCGTTCAGCGTGGAATCGATATTGACGTTGACGGCGGGGACGGAAACCTTTTCTACCATTGCTCTCGCCTCATTTAAAAGGGACTCGGTCCGGGTACTCTTTCCTCGCAGATTCTACTCCAGAAATTTGGCGCGATACTTAGGGTCGGGCAGCGGGCAGGTGTCGTATTTGCCGAAGATGCGATAGCGGTTACGCGCGACGAGATTATAGACGCGGGTGCGAACCCACTTCGGAAGCAGACCAGGCAGAACCGCCGCTGGGCGCCAGAGGCCACCGATCGCACGCAGGATGAAGAGAGCGGCGTCTGACCGGGCCAGCAGTCGCTCGTCAGGCTGTCCAAAATTTAGAACGACGTACATAGTGTCGAGACTCTGTGGGCTGTTGCCGTGCCGTTCTAATACGCTGGCTGAGATTGCGCTTTGCAGAGAAACAAAACGGAATTGATCCTTACGATCACGGTTAATAACAAACCGCACCAGGCGGTTGCAGAGTCCGCAGACGCCGTCGTAGAGAAGGACCGCTTTGGAGTCCGAAGGGGGCATCTTTCGATTCGCGGCCTAAAAGTTGATCTGGGCTAGATCTCGGCGACGAATTCCTCGACAGTTCCCTTCTGCAACAGATAGGCGCCCGGACCTTGCTTGCCGCGGATGGAGCGACAGAACTCGGCCACAAAAAACCCGGCCTTGAGGGATTCGCTAAACGCCCATCGCGTGGCGTCGCGCCAGGCTTTGGCCAGAGCGGGAGCCTTTTGCTCAATCAAGTTGATGTCGCTGGGAATCTCGATGCAAATCCTCTGGCGCGCAGTGGCCTCAGCCAGATCAGAAGTGACAGGTTTGCCATCTCCGTTGAATCGTACCAGCGGCATCACATTGGGCAGGGCATCGAGCACATCATTATGGGAATGTTTTCCCTGAAGACGTTGCTGCACTCGTTCGCTGGTCAGGCGCCACTGCACCCATAAGCGGTCTGTGCCATTGCGGTGAAGAACGCTGGAGGTTTCCGGTCCATAGAAATTAACTTTATATTTGTCGGAGACAACGCCCAGCTTGGCCACATTGAGGTGAGCATTTCTGCTTTGCAAGGGATCGAAGGTCCAGGTCATCTGCCGGACGCCCGCGGCTAGCGCCCGTTCTCTTTGCGCCAGTTTCAACTTGTAGCCGAGATCGAGATCGCGGTACGGGGCAAGCACGGCCAACATGTGGGAATGAATCATAGGCACTCCGTTTTCCCGTCCGAAAAATGCAAACGCAAAGCCCACGAGGGTGTCGCGATCAAAAGCCCCCAGCCAGAGGCTGCCGGCTTCCTGTAAAGCTATGATCAAGGTCAGTGGAGTGACGTCCCGGTCGGCGAGTCCCCAAACCTCTTTCTCCACGGCCTCAACTTTGCTCAGATCGTCGAAAGCAGTGAGGTCACGAATTATTATGGTGGGTTTGGGGTTTGCTGGCATCACTGACGAGTTTGGGTTCTTCGGCCGAGTTTCGAGTTAAGCGCAACGACGCAACGAAATGTGTAGCTGCGCCAGTTCGACATAATACCGAAAATTCTGAGGTTCTGTAATTTCATAGACCGCCTATGTCATGCATCCGAAACTGCTGTAGGCGGTTCGGTGCAAACTTTTTGAGAATTAGCGCTTCTAACCATAAGCATTCACTTCTTAACAGCGTTCACCCGACGCAAGCAATCCGGCTTCAGAGGCTTGCGTCGTAAGTACAAGGGGTCGTTGCCGTTAGCGGTTATTGTTCCGCTTTGGAAATAAAATTTTTATTATTCTCAGTCACGAACTCAAAAAAGTGTATCCTCTTCTGAACTATTAACACCGGGTCTTGGGGGGCGCGTGATTGAGTGCAGGGAGCACTATGGCCGTAGCGACGGACAATATTTGCGTCTTCATATTGGCAGAAAATCGACTGCTGCGTGAAGCCCTCACCCGGCTTCTGAGTAAGAAGAGCGACATCCGCGTGGTTGGAGCGTCCGCATTCTCCCCCCAAGTGGTGGAGCAGATTTCTGCCGCGGCACCAGACGTGCTGCTGTCCGATTCCACCGCGGTTGCGCTCTCCGATTTACAACTGATCCCCGAAGTACGAGGTGCGGTGCCGGGTCTCAAGGTGGTAATGATCGGCATGGAAGCGGAGCCGGAGACCTTTCTGCGTGCCATCCATGACGGGGTAGTGGGATACGTCCTGAAGGACGCGTCTGCCATGGAAGTAGCGGCGGCGGTGCGCTCCGTGGCCGGCGACGAAGCCGTGTGCCCGCCAACATTATGCCTGGCGCTTTTCCGGCATCTAGCCACCCAACGATCCCAAGCTCCCAATTTTCACTTCAAGCACAATCTGGGCTTGACGCGCAGGGAGCAGCAATTGGTACAGATGATTGGCCGCGGGCTTACCAACAAAGAGATTGCGAGCCAATTGAATCTTTCCGAACAAACCGTGAAGAACCACGTTCACCGGATGCTGCACAAGGTGGGAGCGTCGGACCGTCTCGCAGCGGTGGAACTCTGTCGCTCGCAGGGGATATTTACCTGACGACTGGTACTTCATAGGTACTCTATGCCCCAAGACCTGTGCAACTTGAACTGCTCTGAATAGGACTTCCCTGGTACCGCTCGGTCATCTCCCACTGGGTCGTTTTTGAACCTTATGTTTTTTCTCTGAAAGGAACATACTGCGCGGCACGGAGAGGGTCGTGCAAAAAATCAGAGTGCTGGTAGCCAACCGGCCACGCCTGATGCGGGATTTGGTCCTCGCGACGATTGGGGAGCAGCCTGACATTGAGGTTGTGGGCGAGACAAAGGACGAAGCAGAAATAACCGAACTGGTGGAACGGCTGCGTCCCGACTACCTGATCGTCGCCTTGGACGAGCCCGAGATCAGGCCTGGCCTATGCGGCTTCCTGCTCGGGCGATATCCACAGATGAAGATCCTTGCGGTAGCGCCGGAGCGGAACAGCAGCATTTTCTATTGGGCCTTTGTCGACATCCGCACGAAGCGGGTGGAAACGTCTGAGCTGGGTATTCTGAATGTGCTCAGGAGCAAGGCGGAATTGGTGGAAATTTAGGCGATCGCATGGGGATGCCGGTCACGGTGTAAGGCTTGCTGCCTAGGCCGGATTTTGTGCCGTGGTGATGGTGGTCTTGGGCTTTGGCACCGGTCGGTTAAAGCCGATAACGATTTGAAGGCGAGCCCGTAGGAGTAGTGAGAAGTGCAAGTCGCATCACGGGTTATCTCACAAAATGCCCTGTAAGTGAGGGGGCGGAGCTTTGGAAAGCGCAGAAATGCACTCGTACAGCGAATCCAATTCAGCGGTAACAAACGGGGCCCGGGCAGCCGGATTCGAGCTTCCGCCCGAATATAGAGTGCTGCACTGGTATGCCGTCTATACGTGCCCTCGGCATGAGAAGAGCGTTGCCCTGCAAATGGAACGGCAGCAAGTTCCCTCTTTCCTTCCACTGTACAAGTCTGTCCGCCGTTGGAAAGATCGCCAGAAGCAACTCGAACTCCCATTATTCCCTGGATACGTCTTCGTTCAGATGGCTCTTAAAGATCGGCTGCAGGTATTGCAAACATCCGGAGTAGTGCAATTGGTAAGCGTCAACGGCAAACCGGCGATACTTCCTGATTCCGAGATAGACGACTTACGAAATGGACTGACGGCGAATGTGTCCACCCAATTCCATCCTTATCTCAGCGTCGGACGGCACGTACGGGTTCACAGTGGTCCCCTCGCGGGTTTGGAAGGCATCCTGGTGCGACGAAAAGACAAGTTCCGCCTCGTGCTTTCCATTCACTTGATAAAGCGCTCGGTTGCCTTGGAAGTGAGTGAAACGGATGTCGAACCGGTGCTTTGACCGTGACTTTCATGCTTCCATAAGAAGAGATTTGGCGCGCCGATCGGAGGCCGCCCTTTGGCGTTTGCTGCCCAGGAGAGTTATGAACTTACATTCATATCGAGGACTCATCGCGTTTGGAACTTTTATTTGTATGACACTGTTGTTTTTACCCGCTTTATTCGGGCAGAACAACGTCTACTATGACCGTACAAAAGCCGTTCCTGAATCGCGCTCGCGCGCCGAACGGGAAGCCGAGCGCATGGTATCGCTTTCTGCCGAGAAGATTATTTCCATCCTCTCGACCGAACCCGGTTTGCTTTTGGAATGCAAGAAGCTACTGGTCAGGGAGGCCTACCAGCAGGGCAGATTGCTCGATCCTCAGGATCTGAACGATGAGGAGATTTTTCGCCTGGTACGACAGGACACGAACATCCGAGTTTTATTCACTCGCGAGATTGAAGATCGCTCTTACGTACAAGCAAAACCCACGCGGGAAGAGTTGGAGCGCGACTGGCAGCGGGGCATCCTTGCGATGCCACAGGCTACACAACTGCAAGCCGGTGGACTGGGCAACCTCAAGGGACCAAAAAACCAGGAGGATGCGTATTGGTTGCTACACGATCGCGACTCGAATCTGATTCCCAATCTAATTTCTCCGTTCTCCACAAACCCGTCTTCGCAGACTCCACAGCAATCCGCACCATCGAATACGCCTCCGGTTGATCCGCGCCGGGCACTCCTGCAGGCACAAGCTCAATCACCTAGCAACTCGGAGACAATTTCCGGTGTTGGGGGGATGCCACAAATCAATCCCGATCAGTTGGCAGCTCTGATCGGCGCGAGTATGAGTAGCGGAGGTGGAGCTAGCATGGGTTCGTCTCTCGGCGATCGGCGTTCTCCCATGGCCAAAGGCTTTGACATGGCAGGCGCAAGCGGAGCGTCCCCCTTTGGAATGCCGATGGGCCTGAATGAGGCGGCCGCGGAGATCTCCGGGACGGAGGATGATGAGCTTCCCAAGGAGGCTCGTCTGGATGCAAGGACGCGTCCATCCCTTGCGCCGGTTCCGAACACTCGCGAGAAACAGCCGCCTCTTCGTCGCCGTCCGAATCCCTATGCGGACGTTCCTTCGCTCTATGATCTGTACTCTCAGTACTCACGCCGTTCTCCCACGTTGGAACGGTTTGGTACCGATATATTCCGCAACGGTACTGGAAATTCGGAGCAGTTGCCAATGGACTTACCGGCTGGGCCGGACTACGTTTTGGGTCCTGGGGACGGCTTGAATATCGACTTGTTCGGAAGCGTTTCGCAGCGTTTGAAAAGGGTGGTTGATCGTGAAGTGCGGGTCGCACTACCGGAAGTCGGCGGAGTTCAGGTGTCGGGTAGGACAGTGGGCGATGTGCAGCACATGATTCAAAGCGTGCTTTACGATGTCAGTTCCCTTTCTACGCCGCTAAACGCGGTCTACGAAGCCGGAGGTCCGACTTCTCGCGGTAGCCTTCGTATTATCAAGCAGTACAGAGGTAAACAACTGGTACAGCAGGTTGATGTTTACGACCTTTTGTTGCACGGGGTTCGCTCCGGAATGCAACGACTGGAGTCGGGAGACACGATTCTGGTTCCTCCGCTGGGGCCAGAAGTGACGATAGAAGGAATGGTTCGCCGTCCGGCAATCTATGAGTTGAATGGAGAGAAGAGTCTGGCAGAAGTGCTGGAAGTGGCGGGAGGTGTTCTGCCTTCAGGCACCCTCCGTCACATTGACGTGGAGCGTTTGCAGGCGCACGAAAGCCGCACCATGCTACGGCTCGACATTCCAGAGAATAACAACCAGGATTCTGTGACCAAGGCATTGGAGGATTTCCAGATACAGGATGGCGATCGGGTGCAAATTTCCCCGATCGTGCCGTACGCCAACAAGACGGTTTACCTGGAAGGACATGTGTTCCGACCGGGCAAATTTGCTTATCAGGATGGCATGAAGTTGACGGATCTGATCAAGTCGTACAAGGATCTTCTGCCAGAACCTTACAAGCGGCATGCTGAGATCATTCGCTTGAAAGCCCCAGACAACACCCCACAAGTATTGGCTTTCAATCTGGAAGATGCTCTGGCGGGCAAAGATCAGGATCTGGTGTTGCAGCCTTTCGACACCGTACGGGTGTTCGGGCGGTTTGACTTTGAGGATGCGCCGGTCGTAACCGTGAGCGGAGAGGTCAGAGATCCAGGCGATCACATAACCAACGGAGCGACTTATTTGCGAGACGCGATCTATCTTGCAGGCAACACAACACCAGAGGCACAACTGGATGACGTGCAAGTGTTCCGCAAGAGCGATGATGGCAAGTTGAAGGTGTTCAGCGTCAATCTGAGCAAGGCGCTCTCCGGCGATGGGAAAGATAACATTTTGCTGGCGCCGAAAGACCGCGTCTTTGTTCACAAGAACCTGGCTAAGACCGATCCGCCTATGGTTACGATTGCGGGCGAAGTAGGCCGTCCGGGCAAATATCCGCTTGGGGACGAGATGAGTGCTGCCGATCTGGTTCGGTTCGCCGGTGGCCTCAAGCGTAGTGCGTACACCCAAGAGGCCGATCTGACGCGCTATATGGTCGAGAACGGTAATCGGGTGATTGGAGACCATGAGACCGTGCAGATTGCGAAGGCCCTTGCGGGCGAGCCCGATACGGATGTTCGGCTCCACGACGGTGATGTCCTGACCATCCGGCAGCTATCGGGATGGAACGACATGGGTGCAACCATAACGGTAAAGGGAGAAGTGCTGCATCCGGGTGCGTACGGTATCCAGGAAGGCGAACGGCTGAGCTCAATCATCCAGCGGGCGGGCGGTCTGCGTAGCGACGCTTATCCGTACGGAGCCGTTTTTGAGCGAGCCCAGGTCAGGGAGATGGAAGAGAAGAATCGCTCAGACCTGATTCAACGCGTGCAAAGCGAAGCGGCGCAAATAAAGGTTGTTCCCGGTATGGATGCGGACCAGCAAATGATCGCTCAAGCCGCAGTCATGCAGTACAAGAGCACTTTGGAAAAACTGCAGAACACTCCGCCCGCGGGGCGCCTAGTGATCCATATCTCGAGCAATATGAAACATTGGGCCAACACGTCGGCAGATATTCAAGTACGGGCTGGCGATGTAATCTACATCCCCAAAAAGCCGAATATCGTCATGGTAGACGGATCGGTGTATAACCCAACCGCAGTTACTTTCAAACCGGGCAAAAACGCAGGATGGTACCTGAAACAGGCGGGAGGCCCCACCCAGATGGCGAACAAGAAATCCGCCTTCGTGATTCGTGCTGACGGTTCGGTGGTAGGCGGCTCTGGTGGCCTGTTCAGCGGCGGTATGGAGAGCGCAGAATTGCGACCGGGAGACATGGTAGTGGTACCCGAAAGGGCTTTCTCTATCAATAACAAGTGGAAAACCACAATTGAATCGGCGCAGCTAGCGTACGCAGTGGGCGTCGCCATTCAAGTTGCGAGAAGCTTCTAGGGTATTTGATTGATGTGGCTTCAATTCCGACGCTGGCATCTGTCGATTGCCCTGTTGGGGATGGCGCTGACTTCTTCTGTGGTTCAAGCACAGAAGGCTTTGCCCGATGCGCCTTCGGCATCGTCAACAGCTGCTGATTCCAGGGGGAACGAGGCTGTTCCGATCAATGCGGAAAAGCCGCGGGACAGCTACCAGCTTCAGCCTGGGGATGATCCGCAGAATCGTTTAGTCACACCGCTTCTGAAACACTTCGCCAAGGACCAGGAGAATTTCTGGACGAGCCCTGCCCACTTGCGAATGAGGGATCTTAAGTGGATAGTGCCGTTCACTGGCTTCACGGGAGCTCTGATTGCTAGTGATGGCTGGATAACCAGACAGGTTCCCGATCGGCCGAACCAGTTGCAACGGAGTCGGCACATATCGAATTATGGAGTGTACTCGCTGGTCGGAGCGGGCGGTGGTTCGTTTCTTCTCGGCAGTCTTACCCACAATGACCATCTGAGGGAGGCAGGCTTTCTGAGCGGCGAAGCGGCCGTAAACAGCACAGCCGTGACTTACGCTTTCAAGAGCATCGCGCAGCGGCCGCGTCCATTAGTAGACAACGGGAACGGAAACTTCTTCCAAGGTGGATCGTCATTCCCTTCCGAACATGCGGCCGTCGCCTGGTCGGTTGCTAGTGTATGGGCGCATGAATACCCGGGCCCGCTAAGCCAGCTATTTGCCTATGGCTTGGCTTCCGCCGTGACTCTTACTCGAGTGACGGGCAAACAACACTTCGCATCTGACGCTTTTATCGGGAGTGCCTTGGGTTGGTACTTCGGACGCCAAGTCTACCGGGCCCACCACGATCCCGAACTGGGCGGAGCGGGCTGGGGAAACTTCCTCGAGCAAGAAGAAAGCGATCACACGCGGAATCCGGATAACATGTCCTCTCCTTCTGTACCTCTGGACAGCTGGATCTATCCCGCCTTTGATCGGTTAATCGCTGTCGGATATGTGCCTGGTGCCGTACTTGGCATCCGCCCCTGGACTCGGATGGAATGTGCCAGAATGCTGCAAGAAGCGGGAGAACGTCTTTCCAATGACGATTCGCCCGAGCCCGCATCGCGAATCTATCGTGAGTTGTCACAGGAATTTTTCGACGAAAGCGCGCGGCTGGACGGAGCACGCAACCTGGGTGCAGCAGTCGATTCTGTTTACACACGGATCACCAATATCTCCGGACCTCCACTCCGAGACGGATATCACTTTGGCCAGACAATTATTAATGATTACGGACGGCCGTTCGGAGAGGGCGTAAACATTGTGACCGGCACTTCCGCGCGAGCGGTTGCCGGGCCGTTTTCAATATACGTTCGAGGCGAGTACCAGCAAGCGCCATCGGTCACACCCGTTTCGGCGTCCGCCTTGCGAGAAATGGCCGCCTCAGATTTTGTGTCAGACTTTCCGCCCGGCTTCATGCCACCTGGTTTTTCCGCAAACACTGGTTCGTTCAACAGATTCCGGTTGCTCGAGGGGAGCATCGGCTTGACCCTGCACAATGTGCAGGTGTCTTTCGGGAAACAGAATGCATGGTTAGGACCGGGCGAGGCGGGTCCACTTTTATTCAGCGACAACGCTGAGCCGATCACGATGCTACGAATCGAGAGTGTCTCGCCCTATCGTATTCCTCTGCTCTCGAATCTGTTTGGTCCGGTTCGCAGCGAATTTTTTCTGGGTCAACTCTCAGGATTACAGTGGGTGTTCCAGCCTCCGACTCTGTACGGTCCGAACAATGTGAATCCACAGCCTTTTGTTCACGGCCAAAAAATCAGCTTTAAACCGACGGCGAATCTGGAATTTGGTTTCGGAGTAGCGGCCATGTTCGGCGGGCCGGGATTGCCCTTCACGATCCACAATTTCCTGCGGACCTATTACTCGCACAAAGCTAATTTGGCTCAAAATCCCGGCAAACGTTTATCTGCTTTCGATGTGAGCTACCGCATTCCGGGATTGCGAAACTGGCTCACGGCATACGTGGACAGCCTGGTTGTGGATGAAGTATCGCCGCTAGGCTCTTTCCGTCCTTCTCTGAATCCGGGCCTGTATATGCCGCAGGTGCCAAAGATTCCGAAATTGGAAATTCGGGCAGAAGGCTTGACCACCGCCCATCCCAATTCCGGCGAATGTTGCATACCAGGGAACACGTATTTCGATAGCCGGTATATTTCCGGTTTCACGAACAACGGCACTCTCCTTGCGAACTGGATTGGCCGCGCAGGATGGGGAGGTCAAGCTTGGGCTACCTACAATTTTTCTCCGCGCAGCATGCTGCAGTTAGGTTATCGTTCCAAGCATGTTGACCGGCAATTTGTTGGGGGAGGCAGCCAGAGCGACTTCTCTGTGAAGACGAATGTTACGTGGCATGACACGACGCTCTCGACCGTGCTGCAGTACGAGCACTGGAATTTTCCGGTACTTTCACCGACAAGTCAGTCCAACTTCACGGCATCTGTCCAATTGACTTATTGGCCAAGAATGCACTTGCACTGAGAACAATGCCTCCCTTTTCTGTATCCGTCAAAGCGTCAACCGCAAAGCAATTGACTGCCCAAGAGCTTGCCATTGAACATTGGAACAACACTCCGCTGTTTCTGGCAGAGGAGGAGCGCTACTCGATCTATCCGTGGCTTTTATGAGGTGGCCGAATTTCGCAAACATCGCGGCCACTCTGTTCTTGAAGTAGGGTGTGGAACTGGTTGCGACTTGCTGCAATTTGTGAAGCATGGAGCACATGCCTTCGGCATCGATGTGACTCCAGAGCATATAAGATTGGCTCGCCAGCGCTTGGGGACAACGGGGGAGGTACTTTTTGGAGATGCCACAGCGATTCCTTTTGCGACGTCAACTTTTGACTACGTCTACTCTCATGGTGTTTTGCACCACAGCGACCGGCCAGAAAAGATCGTGCAGGAGATTATTCGCGTGCTTCGCCCAGGGGGCCGGTTCAATGTGCATGTATACTCCATGATCTCGTATTTCACCTTGTGGAGTATTTTGCGGCACGGCCGGGACTGGAAGCGTTGGATTGAAAACAGTCGTGATCCCGTTTACATCGAACTTTATACCGCCCGCAAACTTCGGCGGTTGTTCGCTCCAATCGTAGTAGAAACTCATAAATATCATTCCAAAGTGTTTTTTTAACCTTGGTTGGGCTGGTTTCTGGTAGTGAAAGGAACCAAGCCCCTATGAGCGCGCTTAGAACGGACAAACTCTCATGTGCGGAATAGTCGGCGTTCTGGCGTTTGAAAACAGCAGGTTCCGCGCGACCCGGCATTATGTCGAGCGGATGCGGGACACTATGGTCCACCGAGGACCAGATGGTGCGGGCACGTGGATTTCTGAGGATGGCCGGGTTGGGCTGGGGCACCGTCGCTTGTCGATCATCGATCTCTCGCAGGCGGCGAGCCAGCCGATGTGTAACGAAGACGGATCGCTGTGGCTCGTGTTCAATGGTGAGATTTACAATTATGCGGAGATCCGCGCCGAACTGGAACGACTTGGCGGACACGAGTGGAAAACAGATCACTCCGACAGTGAAGTGATTTTGCACGCTTTTGAACAGTGGGGCATCGAATGTGTCGAGAAATTTCGCGGTATGTTCGCGATCGCTCTATGGGATGGGCGAAACCGGGAGCTCTGGCTAGTCCGCGATCGCGTTGGTATCAAGCCCCTTTACTACAGCCTGCATCACGGTCGCATCACCTTCGCGTCGGAAATCAAGGCGCTGTTGCAGGATCCTGAACAGGACAGATCAGTTGACGAGGAGAGCTTTTATCATTTTCTCTCATTCCTCACGACTCCAGCGCCGCAGACATTGTTCCGCGGGATTCGCAAGCTACCGGCGGGGACGTGGCTGAAAATCCGCGACAACGGAACCATCCGGGAACTCCAATACTGGGATGTCTTGGACCATACCGAATGTCTGGATGGGTACAGCGAACAGGAAATCGCGGAGCGGATTCGCGATGAACTTCGTATTTCGGTCAAATTGCGGAAAATTAGCGACGTGCCCGTGGGAGTTTTTCTGTCGGGCGGAATCGATTCCAGCGTTAATGCAGCCCTATTTTCCGAGGACCACCCGGGACCGATAAGAACGTTCTCCATCGGCTACGATCGCGACTACCGGAGCTATCGCAACGAACTGCACTACGCTCGGAAGATGGCTGCGCACGTCGGCGCCGATCATCACGAGCGAATCCTGACGCAACAGGACTTGATTGACTTCCTGCCGGAAATGATTCGGCTGCAAGATGAACCAATCGCGGATCCGGTTTGCGTTCCTGTGTATTACGTGTCCAAACTGGCGCGTGACCAGGGTGTGATCGTCTGTCAAGTTGGAGAAGGGGCTGACGAATTGTTCTGGGGCTATCCCTCGTGGCGGATGAGCTTGCAGCTGCAGCGTTTTGGAAAGCTTCCCGTGCCTCGTCTGCTGAAGGAGCTCACGTTAAAGGGGATAGAATTTTCGGGTTACCAAAATGACCGCCCTTACGAGTTTCTGCGACGCCATGTCGAGGAGATGCCGATCTTTTGGGGTGGCGCCGAAGCATTTACTGAGACACACAAACAGCGTTTGCTTTCTTCGAGACTCCGACGGCAACTGGAAGGACTCAGTTCCTGGGAGGCTTTGAAGCCGATTTGGGGCCGTTTTCAACAGAAGGCGTGGGAAAAATCGGATCTCGCCTGGATGAGCTATCTCGATCTGAATTTGCGCTTGCCGGAGCTTTTGCTGATGCGAGTGGATAAAATGAGCATGGGCGTGAGCCTGGAAGCCCGGGTTCCTTTCCTCGACCACAAGTTTGTCGAACTGGCTATGAGTATTCCCGAGGCTCTTAAGACAAGAGGTGGGGTACTGAAGTACATACTCAAGAAGGCAGTACGCGGACTGATTCCGGATGAACTCGTTGACCGACGTAAGCAAGGCTTCAGCGTCCCTATGTATGAGTGGTTCTCTGACGGGCTGGGGGACTTCACGCGCCGAGAGTTAAACTCGTTCTGCGATGAGACCGATTTCCTGGATCGCGCGGAAGTCACGCGACTGCTAGACGCAAGGGATGGCCCGAGAGCCTGGTATTTGCTGAATTTCGCTCTTTGGTGGAAGGAACACATTTCGGCGGCGGCTCGTTCGGAGTCGCTGGCTACCATTGCTAGTTAGCTGATTTCACAAGGTGAGGGGCATTCTTGAATCCCAGACTGGCGCATCAGCAAGCGTTGAAAAACGAAGCCGTTTCCAACGAAAGCTACTCTCCAACTGACGTAAACAACGGTTCACTGGAACTGGCTGAGCGGGAAGCTCGCGGTGGGGCGGAGCTGCTGCTAACGCTGTGGCGAGAGCGGCGATTCATCGCGAAGGCGCTGGCAATTGGTTTTGTGGTATCGGCCATCGTGTCTCTGCTGATTCCTCCGAAGTACGAGTCCACGACTCGCATGATGCCTCCGGAAAAGCAGACTCTAAGTGGTCTGGCTGGAATACTTGCCGCTGCTACAAGCGGGACGGACGACAAGGCGGGATCAGTGGTTGGAGGGCTTATGTCCGATGCCTTGGGGATAAAGAGTTCGGGCGCGCTGTACGTCGGCGTCCTCAAGAGCCGAACCGTCCAGGATCAAATCATCGATCGTTTTGATCTCCGTAAGGTCTACCGCCTTCGTCTCCACGAGGACGCGCGCGATCGCTTAGCCGACTACACAGATATCAATGAAGATCGAAAAAGTGGGATTATCAGTATCACAGTTACTGACCGGTCGCCTAAGCGCGCCATGGAGATCGCACGCGCTTATCCGGAAACTTTGAACAGTCTGACCGCGCAGCTTAACACTTCAGCAGCCCATCGCGAGCGGGTGTTCGTTGAAGACCGCCTGAAAACGGTAAAGCAGGATCTCGATGCCGCTGCAAAGGACCTCGGCGATTTTTCCAGCAAGAACCTCACCCTCGACGTTAAAGAGCAGGGCAAGGCTATGGTGGAGGGGGCAGCGACGTTGGAAGGCGAGTTGATAGCTGCTCAGTCCCAGCTAAGCGGGATGAAGCAGATCTACACCGAAAATAACGTCCGCGTGCGTTCGCTGAAAGCG
This sequence comes from Acidobacteriota bacterium, assembly GCA_003225075.1. Classification (GTDB taxonomy): domain Bacteria; phylum Acidobacteriota; class Terriglobia; order Terriglobales; family Acidobacteriaceae; genus Gp1-AA124. The sequence goes on from QIAP01000014.1 coordinate 14,301, forward strand.
CGGGTGGGCGAACTTAAGCGGCAACTCTCTGCGTTGCAAGGCGTGAATCCCGTTACAGGGGAAAGCGATCCCACTGGTTCTGATGAATTCGGGGTCTCGCTCACCAAGCTGCCCATTTTGGGAGCGACCTACTATGATTTGTTTCGTCGGGTAAAGATCCAAGAGACGGTTTTCGAAATTCTCACCAAAGAATACGAACTGGCGAAGATCGAGGAAGCCAAGGAACTGCCTACTATTAAGGTCCTGGACGAGGCCAGCGTTCCGGAAACCAAATCTAGCCCGAAGCGGACGTTAATTACCCTCGTCGGGATGTTGCTGGCAGCGCTGCTGGCATCGATCTATGTCATGGCCTCCGCACAAATGCGCTTTCTGAGCATCACCCATCCAAACTTTGGCTTTTTCGGCTTGGAAGTAAGGGAGGGGATCGCCTCGGATATACGGCTAGTTCGAAGCCGAACCCCCCAATTGCTCAACAAAGTGCGCGGCCGGGTATGGCGAAACTCCAAGCCGCCAAACCTCAAGCAACAAGACCAGGATCCATCAAACTAGGTTGGGTTGCGAGACGAATTGATGGTTACCTATCAATCTCCCCTGATTGTCCCATGTCAACCGTAAATCCCATGACCGTCGCCTCCCTTCCGCACGGTAACCGGACAATTGTGCTCTGGGCGATTGCCGGAATCACAGTTCTCGCGATATGCCTGCCACTGGAATGGTTTGGCTACGCGGCATTATTTGCGGTCGTTTTGTCGGTGGTGCTTTACGTGTCGGCTGCGACTCTGACCGGTCAAGTAGAGAATCTTGTGATCGGTTGGATCATGGTCTTTCCTCTGGGTTACTACTTCCTTTCGTACCCAAGGGAGCAGCCCTTGATGACATTGGACCGTGCCGTAATTGGAGTTCTCCTCCTAGCGGTCGGTCTAGGAGGGGCCCGGGTAGTCTCAGCGATACCTTCAACCATGCGACTGTCCGCAGGGTTGTGGGCGGCATTTCTTTTCTTCGCTGCCATAACAATTCCTCGTGTAAAAAACCCTCTGAATTCGTCACGACTTTTAGTAGAGGGATTCCTTTTTCCGGCAATCCTAGCCTGGTATGTGTTGCGATACTTTGATGTCCGGAGGTACCTCCGCGGATTGCACGTGGCTACCTGCATCATGGTCATATACGTCGGATCGATTGGTGCGGCCGAGATTGTCTTGCAAAGGGATCTGCTATCGCTTCCGGAGAAAAGTGGCATCCTACTCGCTGGAGATTACGACAAGAAGGCTTCTGAGATTTTGGTGCGTCCGAATGGCCCTTTCTCCAGCACGAACTCGTTCGCGATGGTCGGGATGGTCAGTTTATTTTTTCTCTTCTTTTTGAAGCGTGCAATGGCAAAAAACCTGCCGGCATGGCAGGCGTTGCTTCACCGGGTGGGTGTCGCTGCCGCCCTGGGGACAACGCTCATGCCGTTATTTCGCTCCATGATGACTTCGCTATTGGTGATTCTGCTGATCGACGCAGCCTACAGCCGCGGCATGCGCCGGGCGATTCGGGTAGGAGCGGTCGGAGCCTGTCTGCTAGTGGCTCTGGTGGCCAGTCGTGCACTACCTGAAGTATTCGAAGAGCGTTCGAGGCCAGACAATCTTTACGGCCGAATCGCACAACAGGGACAGACCATGGCATTGTTTCTGGATTATCCCATCAATGGTGCGGGACTGAATAATTATCATGAAGCCGTCCAAGCTTCCAGCAAATACTCGATCTACTACCAAGATATCGAATCGGTGGACTCGCCTCACAATAATTTCGGCGCAGTGTTGGCGGAAACCGGAATTACAGGTTTTCTACCGTTTTTTGTTTCCCAAATACTATTGTTCGCTGCCTTTTTCAAGATTCGTGGTGCCAAGACGGCGGATGCAACTTTAGTGTGGCGGATGTCTCTTTATATCTTATTGGGTTATTGGATTAATGGTCTCTCTCTTACCACGGCGTATTTTTGGGACCTGAACATTTGGTATATGCTCGTACTCGCCGTGCTCTACAAGTACGCGATAACTCAAGCACCGGCGTCGCAGACGCTAGTTCGGGCTTGAGATTCTTCCCTCCTCACAAGACAGCCGGATGAGCCTTCCTGAAAGAGTATTTCTGCACGTATGGAGTGGAACTGAAGCGGATGCGCACGCCCTCGTGCAGCGTCACTACCCTGGTTGTGAGGTTGTTGGACTTTCCCATCGGCTAATGCGGGAAAGTAGCAGGCGGGATCAGGTCCGCGTCTTGCGTTCACTGATTGGACGAGCAGTAGTGTTCTTCTTCCAATCGGTAAGGGACGCCCACTACCGACAATTGCTATCGTGCACTGGTTTACTCCACCACTGTAGTCATACAGTTATTGCTGACTCTTCGGGGGTCTACGAAACCTATCGCCGGCGCGATTGGTTATGGCTTTTGCCAAAGATGCTGGGTAGCGCCGTTACGGACGGAGTGGTCCTTGCATTCTTCTGGGTCTTTCTTCATTTGATTCAATTGGGTAAGCGCGCGCCGGTACTCCCATCGGGCGACGGGGATCTCGACGTGGCCTACTTGTATCCCTACCCACTAAACCGTTCCTCGGTGCCCGGCGGGGCGATGAGTCACGTACGTGGTGTTCTAGGAGGATTTGCTAAGAGCGGTGCAAGCTCCGAAGTATTCTCCGCATGTCTTCTGCCTTCGGCTGGTTTTCGGACGCACCAGATTGAGCCAGGAAACCGCCCTCACCTATTCTGGGAAACGCTGGTGCTCTCATATAACCTGCGTTTTGCGAGGGCGGTTCGCGCTCAGTTACGCGGAAAACGTCCCCGGGTTCTTTACCAGCGTCATATGCCATTCACGTATGCGGGAGCGATTCTGTCGCGCTGGTTACGAGTACCTTTAATTCTGGAATTCAATGGCTCTAACGTGTGGATGGCACAGCATTGGGATCCTATGAAGTTTGGCTCATGGCTGCGGATGTGCGAAGACGTTTCCCTGGCACATGCCTGGCTGATCGTCGTGGTCTCCGAAGTGCTGCGTGACGAATTGATGGCTTGTGGAATCTCCGAGTCCCGTATTCTGGTCAACCCCAACGCGGTTGATCCTGATTTCTTCCGGCCCGGCGGCGGCGGCCGCGAGGTGCGCCAGCAACTTGGAGTCACGAAAGACGATGTTCTGGTCGGCTTTATCGGGACGTTTGGCCCATGGCACGGAGTAAAAGTGTTGCAACAAGCTATCGAGGAACTCTTGCGAGAACCGGCGGCGGGCAAGAAGCAGTTGCATTTTGTGTTGGTTGGGGAGGGTCTGCTTTATCCTGAGGTCGCCAATCAGTTAGCCAAGTTTTGTGCTGCTGGAAAGGTAAGCCTCACCGGCTTGCTTCCGCACGATCAAATTCCTTCCTATTTGGATGCTTGCGACATCCTGGTCTCGCCTCACATCTCTTTACCAGGGCGCCGGTTTTTCGGGTCGCCTACCAAACTCTTCGAGTACATGGCAATGGGAAAAGCAATTGTGGCCAGCAACCTTGATCAGCTAGCTCAAGTGCTGCAACACAACCGGACCGCGTGGCTGGTAGAGCCCGGAAATACCAAAGAGCTGACATCGGCAATAACCTTACTGGCTGAGGATCCGGAGTTGCGGGAGCGCCTGGGGCGCGCTGCCCGCGCGACCGCAGTTGAAAAGCATAGCTGGCGTCAAAATGCAAAAAGCGTGCTCGCCAGAATTTGGGCGGATACTTACACCGCGCAGGCGACACCAGCGCCGCAAGGATATCCATGATTCCCGTGCCTCCCCGGTCGGAGGGCTTATCCGGAACGTTGCCGGCAATTCCTGGGGAAAACTTTCGCGCAGGTTGGCTTCGGGACTGGCGGAGCGCCCAAAACTCTGACTTCGTCCGTAAGGTGATGGAGACTTATGCTACCCGGATTTTTCTCATGGGAATCGCGCTGGTCACGACCGTTGTCGTGGCGCGGCTGCTCGGTCCCCAGGGCCGCGGATACTATGCTGTGGCCGCGGCAATCGGAGCGCTGGGCGTGCAATTCGGAACGTTGGGGCTGCATACATCGAACGCCTATCTTGTTGCTAAACAGCCGCAAAGCCTGGCTTTCCTGACTGGAAACGCTCTAGTTGTCAGTTTTGGATTTGGTGGACTGATCGCGTTATTACTTGCCGTGGTCTTCGCCGTTTTTCCGCACGTGCTTGGCATCCGCGGCGCTATCCTGCTGCTCGCGCTGCTTTGGATCCCGTTTGGCCTGGCCTATACCCTGCTGCAGAACCTAATGCTAGGTGTTCAGGACATTCGTGGCTATAACTTGGCGGAAATTAGTACAAAGGTTTTGCCGCTCGTGCTCATTGGGTTTTTTGTGCTGCTCCGGCATGTGGGGGTTGCGAAGTTTTTTTTCACGACTGTTGTGGCACTGGTAGTGACCTGTCTGTGGGTCATGAGGCGCCTGCAACAGCGGTTTTCCGGCCGGCCTCAGGTCTCCGCTGCAGTCTTCCGCGACAGTATCAGGTACGCGGTGAAAGCCTATTTGGCTGCTAGTTTCTGCTTTCTGGTGCTGCGCGCCGATTTATTAATGGTTCAACATATGCTTGGACCCGAGCAGGCAGGCTACTACTCGATCGCATCCACCATGGCCGATTACGCTTCGGTACTAGCCACGGTAATCGGTACGATCCTTTTTCCGAAGCTGCCGGCCTCATTGTCTTTTGTGCTCCTCATGCCTGGAATGTTGTTTCTCGGCATACACATGGTCGCAGTACAGTTGCTGAACAGCATTGGATACCCAAAAAGTGTGGTGATCATTTGGGGGTTATGTAGCCTATTCAACGTCATGGTAAATCTGTGGGCAATTCCACACTACGGTATCGCCGGAGCGTCTGTGGTCTCGTCCATTTCATATTTTCTGGCGTTCGCGTTCGTGATGTGGGTGATTTATCGGACCAGCCGCGGCAATGCAATACTCGAGAATCGATGACCTCCATATTCAGGAACCTGCTTAAGAGCATCATTGGACCGCCTCTATCTTCCATGCTCTGGTATGTGCAAGAGGCAGTGTCCTTCGCGGAGCGGCGTGCGCTTATGCAGCGGCTCGGCCACTGTGAAGCCGATCTCGCGCTCAGCCCTCCGTGGGATATTCGCGGAGAACAACACATTTTCATCGGAGAGGATGTCTACATCGGTCCGCACGTCGTCATGCTGGCAGACAAGGGCGCTGAAATCCATATCGGCAATAAAGTAATGTTCGGCCCGCAGGTCAAGGTGATCGCTAATGACCACCGTTTCGATGATCCTACAAAACCGATCAAGTACTCTGGCTACGCTGAAACAGGCGGCATCTGGGTGGGTAATGACGTGTGGATCGGAACCGGAGCGATCATCCTCAAAGGCGTTCACATCAGCGACAGTTCGGTGATCGGTGCGGGCTCAGTTGTTACCAAGGATGTCGGTGCCGGTGAGGTGTGGGTCGGTAATCCGGCTCGCAAGGTTAAGGAGCGGTTGTCTGTCTGTCATTCCTCGTGACTTCTTCTTTCATGAATAAACTCACGGTAATCCGCCGCGAATCGACCGTCACATTGCTGCGCGAGGCCTTGTGGCGCACGCAGAGGCGCTGGAAACAAGCGCGCTTCTCATCTCAAGTCGCGGACATTCAGTGTGAGGTCGAGTATTCTCCTGTTGGCTACTATCGTCCTACACTGGATCTCATCAGCGAGTCTACTCGCAGCATCATCCTGCGTTATGCCGACTGCATTTGCCTGGGTGATTTCCCATGGTTCGGCTATGGCCGGGTCAATCTCGGCTTGCCACCGCGGTGGAACTTGGATTTCGTGTCCGGAAAGGATTGGCCACGGACGGCGGCTGCGGACCTAGCTGTCGTCCGTCATGATGGATCCGATGTCAAAGTGCCGTGGGAACTGTCTCGCATGCAGTTTCTTCCCGTGCTTGGAAAAGCATGGCTGCTGACTGGCGACGTCCGCTATCGCGCGATCTCCAGGAATTTACTTAGCGACTGGATCAGCGAGAACCCAATTGGACAAGGTGTCAATTGGACGATCGCGATGGAGGCGGCGCTTCGCGCAATGAGCATTTGCCTTTCGCTGGAGTTACTCTGGCCATTTCCTGCAGCAGAGTACGAGTGGCTCCGAAAGGTGACAAATTCGTTGTGGGAACATCTTCTGTACATTGAGGCGCACAACGAGTTTTCACATTTGGTTCGCAGCAATCATTATTTGAGCAACATAACCGGCCTCTTCTGTCTCTCGATCTTTTTGAACGGCCCGCAGATGGCGACCCGCCGGAAACTCTACGGCAATCTGGTGCAGCGGGAAATCCTGCAACAAGTTCATCAGGACGGAGGAGACTACGAGGCCTCTACCGGTTATCAAGTGCTGGTTCTGCAAATGTTCACTAGCGCATTCCTGTTAATGCGAGCGCAGGGCCACCAACCTTCCGCAGATTTCTTGAAGCGTCTGCGGAACATGTACGAATTCCTGGGCACAATGGCGGACGAAAAAGGGTACCTCCCTCAGGCAGGCGACTGCGACGATGGCAGAGTTGAGCTGCTAACGGACGACCTCGAACAAATGCTAAGAACGAATCTGAGCGCCAGAAACTCTCTGGCGATTTCAGGCCTCATGGGGATTGGGGGCGCAATTTTCGGACAAGATTACCGAGGGCGCCGGGACGAGCTGGCTTGGTATGGAGCGATGTCTGATTCACCCGAACAGAAGGAACCTGAAAGACTTAGTCAGCGCGCAATCGTTTTTCCAAACTCGGGGCTGGCTATAGCGAGGAACAGCCAGGCCAAAGTCATCTTCGTGGCGATGCCCAATGGAATTGAAGGCCGAGGCAGCCACACGCATAATGACAAACTTAGTCTGATTATCTGGATTCGAGGGCAAGAGTTCCTGGTAG
>QIAP01000015.1 GCA_003225075.1 Acidobacteriota bacterium
CAAGATCTTGCACAAAAGAATGCTTGACGAGGTTGCGGCGAAGATTACGGGACGAAGGAAATGACGCTATGCCATGAGGCCCAGGCGCGTGCGCAATTGGCGCGCACACTCATGAACCGTACGCATCCTGTCTTGAGTTCACTATTCGTCGCCGCAAGAATTCGTACGTTGATAGGAATGCGCTTTGTGCTGCCGACTGGCCGCATCTCTTTCTCCTGGATCGCCCGCAACAGCTTGGCTTGCAAATCTGTTGCCAGCTCACCGATCTCATCCAGAAATATTGTGCCGCCCTCGGCAATAGCCAACAGTCCCTCTTTCGAATGTACCGCCCCGGTGAAGGCGCCTTTTACGTTACCGAAAAGTTCGTTCTCAATCAGCGTGGGCAGGAGCGAACCGCAGTCTACGGGAATGAACGGCTTATCCCGAAAAGGCCCCGGAGAAATGAATGGAGCGCGCCACAAGTTCCTTGCCTGTTCCACTCTCTCCGAGGATCAGCACAGGATGTGTGCTATGCGCCGCCTTCGAGATGATGCGATAGAGCCTTTCCATCTCGGGGGCGCGACCCACAATTGCTCCGAAGCCCTGCTTGGACTTGACCTTCTCCCGCAATGTCCGGTTTTCCGTCTTCAATTTCAAGTGACTGGCCATGCGATCCAGCAGCATCTTCAATTCATCGATATTGAAAGGCTTCGCAACATAGTCGTAAGCGCCATTTTTCATCGCCTGTACGGCAGACTGGACCGTGCCGTATCCAGTTACGACCACTACCAGCGCTTCCGGGCGATGGTTCTTGATCTTATGGAGAGCCTCCAGACCACCGGCGCCGGGAAGTTTCAGATCAAGCAGCACAGCGTCGATACCTTGAGCTTCTAAAATGCGATAGGCGTGTTCGGCGGACTCCGCCACCTGTGTGTTGAAGCCGAGTGACTGGGCAACCTCGCGGCAGGCTTCGCGAATCGCGCGTTCATCGTCCACGATCAACAGGTTCAGAAAGTTTGCGCCCTCAATTTGAGGCGTAATTGGAAAAGTGGCGATTGACGTAGCTGTTGACATCGTATTTATCCCTTACTGATTCCGGATTTAGGAATCTTCACAAAGAATCATTGCCGGGTTTTCGAAGATAAAGAACTACAAGTGGAGACAGACGGAAAACTGCGAAGCCACTTCGAATCAGGAAGCGGTTAATGCCTAAATGGTCCGCGTGCTCGCATAGGCTCCCCATTCGGAACAACTATAGGCGTAGAGGATGGTCCTGCTAAGTTCAGCCATCACTGCCAGTTGTGACAAGCCTTTTGGGGAATGGGATCTGAAACTTGGCAAAAAATAGTGGGCGCGAGCCCCGCGCCCACCACTCTCAAACCATGATCCCGCGACTCAGCCTTTCGCCGGAACTATCTGCGTCACACGGAACGTCAAGCGACGCTCGGGCCCAAAGCCCACGTTTTTCCGGCCGGTTCCATACGCGACTCCGGTGCCCCCGGCAGCACCTACCGCGCTGCCAATAAGCGCACCTTTACCGCCGCCCGCCAGTGCACCAATCAACGCCCCGGCCCCGGCGCCGCCACCAATCATTTCGAGATTACGCTTTTCATGCGAAGCGCCCTTCACAAATATGCTGGAGGTCTGTAGAGGAACCACCTTGCCGTTGATGGAAATACTGGTCAGGGTCAAGCGCAGGTAACCTGGGTCATGCAGGTGCCCAGATGCTTTGGCATCCACTACGCGGCCTGTGACATTGGCCCCGCGCGGAACCGCCGTCTGCCCTTGAATGACGACGGGTTCATCGAGAAAACCCTCAAAAATGTCGCCTGAGCGAGATGTTGCGCTCGAAACCGCGGATTGCACACGGATGGTGATGGGAGTTCCGGCGGGAAGATTCTCCGGCTTGGGCACCAGCGTACCGGTAGGCGAGAGGCCGCCCTTCGGCGACTCATGATCAAAAGGCAACTTCCCGTCATTGGCCACGGTTGAAACGTTTTCATCTGCGGCTTGCAAATTCGGCTGGTGAGCACAACCTATGGTAAACGCCAGCAGAACGAGCAAAAAAATGGAGACTGCAGCATTGGTGGCTTTGCTCAAGGTCATGGAACCGGTCTCCTCACTCACCTACCAACTTCTTGGTCGCACGAGGACTGCCAAGCTTTATCTCTGAATTTACGGTATTTAGAGCCGCTAATGCGTTACCAGCTATGTACTTTTTGCAGGTGGGCTGTACCGGTTCAAAGCGCCCGACGCTGCGGCAAGAAAAAGAGCCGACCTAATTGCCGGCTCTTTCTGTGCTTATACGAATTAAGTGTGCGCCCGGTTCGACTAGTTACCGCCCGAACCTTCCGCTGAGGCGCTTTGCGACTCGTTTTCCGGCTGAGCAATTACCCCGTCAAACGGAGTCGCTGCCAGGAAACGTCCGTGCACTACGTTGATCCGGCGCAACGGGAAGCCTGAATCAGGACCACGCCGCCAGCGGCGACCACCGTCAGTGCTTTCGAAGATTACTCCCGTAGCGCTGCTAGTAGCGAGCAAACGCTTGTGGCTCTCATCGTAAGCAATGGAAGTGAGGTCCTTATCCGGAAGACCTGCCAACATGTGTTCCCAGGTTGTGCCAGAGTCTGCGCTGCTGAAGGCGCCTTCTCGCGACGCAACCAAGATCTGTCCATCCGGCGTCACGGTGACATTGCGGACATTGGGTTTGTAGGATGCCAGTCTGGCTTCTTTCCAGGTTTTCCCAGTGTCTGTTGAGACCACGACGCTCGAGCGCGTCGCGGCTACGACCAACTCGTCGGCGGTGTCTACAGAGATGAAGTCCTGCTCACCCAACACCGGACCGCCCTTCCACATCTTGCCTTGGTCGGTAGAGGTAAACAAACCGGCGGAAGTTGCCGCAATCCAGCGGTCCCCTGCAATTTCGATATCGCTGACGCGCGCCTCAAGCACCGAACGAGTGATGCTCTTGGATGCGACTGTCCGTTTGCTTCCCTTCTTTACCGGACGCGTAACCGTCTTTTCGACCACGACGGTGTTGATTGGCCGCCACTGGCTGGAATTGCGGTCCAGCATGAAGATGCCGCGATTTGTCCCGGCAACCAGCGCACCGCTTTTGGTTTGTTTCAAAGAGAACACGTCCCGGCCGCCCAGTCCCGTGCTCTTCTGAAGCCAGCTTGTACCGCCATCCTGAGAATAGAAAACGCCGCCCCATTCACGATCATTCACCAGACCCACATAAATCGTGTTGGCATCTTTCTGGTCGGCCAAAATCGAAGTTACATAACGATGAGTGTAGCCGTGATTCGAAGCCGAGAAACTTTGCGTCCCGTCGTCGCTGGCGAGGACGCCGCTGCGATCGGTAGCAAGCAACACCCGCTGTGAGTTGCGAGGATCGACTAAAACATCATTGACCACAACCTCAGGATTGCTCACGCGCTTCCAGGTCTTGCCCTGATCCATCGTCTTCCACAAACCTTCCGTGGTCCCGGCGTAAACGATTGAAGGATTGCTGGGATCTTCCTTGAGCACACGAGTGCGCCGCGCCGAGAATGGAATGCCTTGAATCTTCTGGAATAGGTCGCCCGCAGTGCTGCTCTTATAAATTCCTGAGCAGGCGCTGGCGAACACAATCGAAGGATTTGCCGAGTCGACGATGATCGAGAACACATCGGAATCGTCGATCATGCCTTTATTGATGCGATGCCAGTTGGCGCCCCCATCGTCGGTCTTCCATGCCAGATGCCAGGTACCGGCGTAGACCACATCCGGGTTCTTTGGATCGACCGCGATTGATTCAATGTTTTTAAGTTCCGCCTGAATGGGAGAAGAGATTCGATCCCAGCGGTTACCGCCATCATTGCTGCGATACACACCGTCAAGGGCGCCAGCTACGATTACCTTGGAATCGGAAGCTGCGATTGCCATGGCGCGAATGGATTTTCCGTGCATGCCCGAGAGGGCTTCCCAGTTCTTCCCGCCGTCGTGGGTGCGGAACAAATCTCCGGCCTGCTGGTTAGCGACGCTCCATGCGGAAACGAACATCTTCTTTGGGTTCTGGGGATCGACAGCAATGTGGTCGAGCACATAGTCGTCGGTTCCTAAGCGCGCAAATCGCGCCCAATTGTGACCGCCGTCGTTGGAAACGAACAGGCTACCGGTGCTGGTGCCTAAGAAGATTTGATCTGGATTGTGGGGGTTGTAAGCCAGGCTACGGACGTCGCCTCCATCGGGGCCCAGTACCGTCCACTGAGCGGCCCAGACGGGCGATGTACAGAACATGCCAATGCACAATGTAATCAAAAGGTTACGAAGAGAAGTCAGCGCGAGTCCCAGGTTCTTCATTAACGTCAGCCCCTAAGCGGAAGTATACCTTGCGGGGTCAGAGTGACAGGGTAACGTAAGCCCTTCAAGTTACCGAAGGCCAGCGGAAAAAATAGGCCGGCTGGATTCTGCCCGAGCCGGCCCAAACATTTTTTCCGGATGCGGTTATTGAGCGTTAGGTTTAGCCGCCTTCTTACCCGCACCCTTTTTAGCTGGGGCCGGGGGATGATCAGGTATTGGCTTCACCTGGTTCTCGTCTACAGGCTGAGTCCCTTCCTGAGTGAATGTGGCACCAGCGGGAACAACCCAGTAATCTGCCGTTTTGGTTCCACCATTGCCGGTGCGAACTTCAATCCGGCTAGCGTCAATGCCCTGTTTTGCTTCGCCGCCCGACAGATACGCTTTGGAATCGACAGCGCGCTCGGCTGCCAGGTTCTTGCGTTTTTCCGCCGGATCTTGATTGCCGACGATTACCAGCTTGGAGTCGGGATCGTGCTGCAAGCGCTGGGCTACGTCGTCGAGCACGGCCTTGCAGGTGTTGTCCACGCGCCACGGCTTCTTCTCGTTGGGGAAGTCGCAGGAGCTCAGCTTGCTGGCTTGCGGCGGTGGCGGAGGTGGAACTTCTATGGTTACCGTGGAAGAAGCCGGAGTATTTAAACCGCGTGTGTCGGTGCAAGTTGCGTTGATCGTTATGGGACCTGCCGGCGCACCATTCGTATTCAAGGTCGCGGTGTTTCCGCTTCCCGAGATAGTGCCACCACTTGCGGTCCAGTTGCTCACGTTCACTTCAACGTTATCCGCGCTCTTGCACTCGCAAGTAATCGTTGCTGGGGTGCCCGCTTGAACAGTAGCCGGATTTGCTGTGCAGGACATGGTGGGTGGATTCTTAGGTGGCTCTTTCACCGTAAAATTCGCGGTGCAACTCGCTTCCCCACCCTTCTTCACTTTGGGGTCAGAAACACGGGCAGTTACCGTGTAGCTACCCCCGGCTACGCCATTCGTGTCGATGGTAGCGGTGGTGTCTTTTCCTTCAATCTTGCCGCCAGTGCTGCTCCAGTTGTATGTCAGGGTGTGCTTGGGATTGAAATTGGTGGCATTCACAGTGGCGGTGACTGGCTCACCCACCATGACTTCGCTGGGCTTCACCGAGCAGCTCGCCGCAACCGGGGCTGATGGCGCCGCTCCGCCAAAGTTGAAAACCAAACCACCGCGCAGCCGAACGCCTTCCAGTACAGGGTGCCGCAATTGAGGATCCTGCGGGCCAACAACATCAGCAAAATTATGCCGGCCCAGAACATAGTCGGCCTCAATCAGACGAATGCTCAGCGCACGAATGATCGGCAGATCGATTCCACCGCCCAAAACGGCGCCGAGGCCGTTACTGCGATTTACACCCCGCGGTGCTAGACGATTCAATCCCGCCAATGTATGAGCGAAAAAATTTACCCCTTCCGACCGCCATATGAAACGTGGTCCGACGGAGATCGTGCTTTCAGCACCCACATCGTGGAAATTGCCGCCGACATCGACCGACAGCCCCCAATGGGGGCTGAAATTGTATGTGCCGGTCACGCCATAGCCAATTGGCATGCTCGGCAGCTTGGTTCGTACAGGGCTTGGCGGCGTAACCTGGAGGTGTGGAAATCCACCCACGGGTACGGTCCCTCCCGGATTCAGCCACTGGTATCCGAGAAAGACGTCTGCCTTGGGTGGGTTCTGCTCTTGGGCCCGCAGAGCAGTTGAGGACATGAGGACCAAAGCTAAACTCAAAAACAGAAGTTTCGACACCACAGGGCTGCGCTTGCTGCGACAAAGTGACATGTAAGTCCTCCGAACTACGCGATCCTTCATTTCTATTTTGGGTACAAAGGCGGCAAGATCGGTAATAACAAAATGGAGTTGTCTGTGAGCGAGCATGCCAGCATAGAATGCTGCACCCTAAAAACTGGACCTGTAATATTACTGCATTGCTTGAGAATTGTGGGAACTGCATTTAAGTACTAGCCAGTCTCACATTGATATTGCCAAGAGTTGGCTAGCACTCGGACATTCCTGGGCTGAACCGAAGATTTCGTACGGCCTTGTTGAAACCGCAGGAACCCTGAATAATGGTGCCCTAATCTATGAATCATGAGAAGGTGCTGATCGTTGAGGATGAAGAGAACGAGCGCACGGGCCTAGCGGAACTAATTTCTGCCTGGGGCTATCGCACGGAGACCGCCAGAGACGGCGTGGAAGGAATGGACAAAGTCACTCATTGGACGCCTTCCATCGTGGTAACCGACCTGAAGATGCCGCGCATGAGTGGCATGGATCTGTTGCAGCGGCTCGCGGAACAATCCCAAACCGTGGCCGTGATCGTCATGACAGCACAAGGGACCATTGATAGCGCTGTTCAGGCCATGCGAATGGGCGCCTACGACTATATCCAGAAACCGATTGATACGAATCGGCTGCGCATCATTCTGCAAAACGCGTCATCGCTTCTGGGAACACGGACGGAGCTTGAAGTTACCCGGCGCAAGCTACGCGATGCCGGTTCATTGGGTCAACTAGTTGGTTCTTCAAAAAAGATGCAGGAGATTTTTCACCTGATCGAAATGGTGGCGCCGAGTACCGCATCCGTGCTCATAACTGGCGCCAGTGGAACCGGCAAAGAACTCGTCGCCCGCACCGTTCATGAACTCAGTCCCCGCAGAAATAAACCCTTCGTGCCTATCAACTGCGCCGCCATCCCGGAGACTCTGATCGAGAGTGAAATCTTCGGCCATGAGAAGGGAGCTTTTACGGGCGCGCTGGAGCGACGCACCGGCTGCTTTGAGCTGGCAGAAGGCGGAACCTTGCTGTTGGATGAGATCGGCGAGATGCCCATAGCCACGCAGGCCAAGCTGTTGCGTGTACTCGAAGATCACAAGTTTCGCCGCCTGGGCAGCAAAGTTGAGACCACGGTGGACGTGCGTGTCCTGGCCGCTACGAACAAAGTCCCAGATGAAGCTGTGGCTAGCGGAGAATTGCGTCAGGACCTTTACTATCGGCTGAATGTCTTTAACGTACATATGCCTCCCCTGCGAGAGCACAAGGAAGACATTCCGGAATTGGTGCAATCTTTACTTGCCGAAATGAGCGCCAAACACGGCCGTAAAGTCGCGACCGTGAGCGAGGCCGTGGTCAACGCATTCAACAATTATTCCTGGCCAGGCAATGTACGCGAACTGCGCAATTCTTTGGAGCGCGCGGTTATCGTTTGTGAAGGCGCAGTTGTCGAAACCCGGCATCTGCCGCCGGGTTTCGGTCAAGCGCCACTACGCCCGTCAATCAATGATCCGGACGCAGTACGGCTGGGCGTGGGCACCACCGTCGAAGAGGCGGAGAAGATGCTGATCCTCAAGACGTTGGAATCAACCCACAATAACAAGACACGGGCCGCGGAGATTCTAGGCATCAGTCTGAAAACTCTGCATAATAAGCTTAAGGAATACGGCAGCGCAGCGGGCGATGCGGCCACGGGCAGCGGCGAATGAGGCTCATCAGGATCCCGTTCCCGTGGGACCCTGCTTTTGCCCGGCGGGTGCTTCCGCTGGAAGCCTGTCACGGATGAGCCATGCGCCGGAAAACCAAAATCGTCCTCGCCATTACCTTCATGATCGCGGTGCTGGTTTCCGGCTTTTCGTATCTCTATATCTCCCAGATTCTTCGGCAACGCATTAATTCCGCCGGGGAGACCGCTTCCCTTCTTGCAGCGCAACTTGCTTATGCCGCCAAGAAGGAAGTGCCCGACCTGGGCGACACCCGCGTGGATACCAATAATCCCGCGGCGGTGCGTGATGCCATTGCAGAGTATTTCCAGGAAGACCAGAATCTCAACGACATGGTTGAATCGGTGATCGGAAACTGGCCGATTGTGTATGACGTAGCCATCGTCGACGTCAATGGGCGCGCCATTCTGGATAGCAATCCGGACTTAAATAACAAGATCGTGCTGCCCCATCCTGATTTCCAGCTATTGCGCAATGCCCGTTTTCGAGAGCAATTGCGGCTTATCTACAGCCCAGCAAGCGTCTATGACGTGAACATGCCCTTACAACTGGATGGGACGCCGTTCGGCACCATCCGCATAGGCATTTCGACGGTCTTCCTGAAAAATGAGCTCACTCCGCGACTTCAGCATGCCGTGCTGTTCTCCACCGCCGCAATTCTGCTCTCTTTGTTTCTGTCGGCAGGAATTTCCAATCTGGCGCTCGGTCCCCTCAAAGAAATCAGCCGCAACCTTGACAGCGTGAGCGCGGGAGGAACCGAGGTTCTGGCGAAAGGTGAGCCGCGCAGTGATGAATACGGCCTGGTAACGCTCAAAATCGCGCATATCGGGCAGCAGATTCGTGACACTAACCAGATCTTTTCTGCTTTAAAAGAAAATGTTGAGCAAGTGATGGCCACGCTGCAGGATGGCCTTATCTTCTTCACCCAGGAACTGCGTGTCGTGCTGGTGAGCGCCTCAGCCGAGCGCTTTCTCGGCCGGCCTCGGCGGGAGATCCTGGGACACTCCGCCAATGAGATCTTCTCTGACGCTTCCGCCCTGAGTTTGCTTTTGCGAGACGCCTTTCAACGACGCCGCCCCTTGGCCCAGCGTGAGGTGGAAAGCGACCGAGGCAAGCGAATCCAGGTTTCGCTCGATTTCATTCAGGAACAAGGATCCAATATCGGCGCCCTGTTGACCATGCGTGATGCCGAGTCAGTGCGGCGGATTGAAGACGAAATCGAAATGTCACGGCGCCTTTCCGCCAGCGGCCGCTTAACCCGTGGGGTTGCTCATGAGGTCAAGAATCCTATCAACGCCATCGTGCTTCATTTGCAATTGTTGCAGAACAAACTTCAACAAGTTGATCCTGACACCCGCCGTCACGTGGACATTATTGGCAATGAAATTCGCCGTCTGGACCGGGTGGTACAGATTCTGGTCGACTTCACCCGGCCACGCGACCTGCGGCTGGAGGAAATTGATCTCCGCCGGCTGCTGGAAGACGTCGCGTCACTGGCAAGTCCAGACGCGCAGCAGCACGGCGTAACTATCAGCCGCGAGTTTCCTGCTGAAGCCCTGAACGTCAAAGTGGACACCGACTTCATGCGGCAAGCCGTCTTAAACATCGTGCTCAATGGGGTGCAGGCCATGCCTAACGGAGGCGTCCTTACTATTGGTTCGCGGCGCGAGCAAGACATTGTCATCACCGAAATCCAAGATCAAGGTGGAGGCATTCCGCAAGAGATTCAAGACAAGATTTTCGAACTTTACTTCACCACAAAGAAAGAAGGCAGCGGAATTGGGTTGGCGCAGACTTACCAGATCATGCAGTGGCACTATGGCTCGATAGATTTCGAATCGACACCAGCCGTGGGCACCATATTTCGCCTACGCATCCCGCTGGCCGAGTCGCGGCTGGATGCATTGAAGGAAGTGGCGACGCGGGGGTAGGCGCGACCCATTTTTGTCGTCCAAAGTAATTGCACCAGCAACTCTGTTCAACGATACAATTTGAGAGAGGCCAATCAGCGCTTCAGATCACAGGATTCTCTGATGTATCTGGCTGGTGTAATGGTGTTTTATGCGATGCTGGGAAGTCTTGTGGCTATCGCCAGCCCGTCTTCGCCACATGCGATAGCGGTAGCGGCGTCGCGACAGGAATCCTCCTCTTCTGAGCCCGGCAGGCCACAGGACGAATCCGACGAATCCAAAGTTCCCTCGCAAGAAACTCCGCCATCAGAACCAAAAGCAGGAGAACCGAGCCAAACACCAGTTGGTGAACCCGGTAATCAGCAAAGTCCCGCTACAAGTGGTCGACCATCAACCGGGAAACAGCAGGAAGAAAATCCGCAGGCTGGAAGTGAACAGGCAAGCCCGGCCGCTACACCCTCGACGAACAAGTCAACGCAGCCCAGTTCCAATACTCGGCATCGCAAGCGCAAGCATGCCAAGACTCCGAATTCGGGCCCGAGAAAAATCGTCGTACATAATGGTGGGACCACAGAACCTACCGCTCTACTCGCTCCCGGCATGACCGAGGAACAGGCGTCCCACCGGCGCCAGAACATTACTCAATTACTCGTCTCGACAGATGACAACGTGAAAAAGATCTCCGGTCGCCGGCTCAATTCAAGCCAGCAGGCGACGCTGGATCAAATCCGCGCCTACATGCAGCAGGCCAAGTCGGCAGCCGACTCTGGCGATTTAGAGCGAGGACATAATCTTGCGACGAAGGCGCACTTGTTGGCGGACGATCTTCTGAAACACTAGCGGTCACTTCCCCTTCGCACGCGCCGTGTTCACTTTCGCCAGCAGATCACGCGACGGCTGCTGAACCGGGCCCGCGATCTGGACAGCTTCATTTAAGACGTTCCGCGCCTCCTCTACGCGGTTCAGCTTGGCATAGGCGTATCCCAGCCGATAAAGTGCCGTGGCATACGCAACGTCATCCTGCCCCTTCAGCAACCCAGTCGCTGCCTTCAGTTCAGTCACTGCCGCAGCTGTCTTATCCTGCTTCATGAGTGCGTAGCCCATGGTGGAGTGCGCGACTCCCGCCGAGAGCTTACGCGATCGATCCGCATCGGGCGCATTCGCTTTGGAGAGTTCGATCACTTTCTGGGAGTAGAGGATTGCCTTGCTGATGGCGCCAGGTTTCGATTCGTCAGCATAGGAGTTTGACAGCAGCAAGAGGGCGGGGACGCTGTTCGGGTTGGTGGCAAGAGTCTTTTCTCCGAAGGCAACCAGACGCGATGGGTCATTGAGCTGCCCAGGACCGAGGGTGTACATCGCGTACTGCGCAACTTGCTCTTGAAAACGGCTATCGGGAAACGCGGCCGTAAAATGGTCGATATACGACATGCGCGCCTTGGCGTCTTTTTCATCCGCAATAGCGTTGAAGGCGGACGTTTCCAGGAACTCATATGAGTTCTTTGCAGCAGCCTTCTCCTCCTCCACCTTTTTGGCGAAATCCTGGTCACTCATGCCGTCGGGTTTAGGCTGCTTGGAGATAGAGTTGTAAGTCTGACCGCCCTTGGAGGCATACTCCATCAACTTCGCGTTGTCTTTCATCTGTTGCGCGAGGCTGGCTTGCGAAACGATGATATCGAGATTGTGCGGAGCACCGGCAAGCGCCTTATCCCCATAAGAAACGGCTTTCTGCAAGTCGCCCGCACCCTGGTAATACTGCGAGACCTGCCAGTTTCCATAGGCAACTGCCGCCGGATTTGAGGCGAATTTATTCAGAAAATCTTCATACATGGTTATTTTCTTCTGGCCATCCTGCTCGCTGGAAATCGCCTGCAGTGCCTGATCCTCTGGTGTTCCCGCAGGAATGACAATCTTGTCCAGTTGCGCCGAGCAGAGCAGAGGAAGAAGAACAACGGTGAGAACGACACAATAACGCCGGACGCGTTCCATAGATCACCTCCGCGAAGGGAAAGCTTGTAAAGGTTTGCTTCTGTCACGGCAATTATAGAGCGGGAACTCGGTGAGCGGGCCGAGAGGGCATTCGGGAACGCGGCCAGCCGAGTGCAGTGCAGGATCTCAGGCCGGGGAAGTTCGGCCCACCTGGACCAAGGATCACAAAACTGCGGCACTTGCCGCTGCAATGATTCTGGCACAGCCCACCAGTGAAAAAGCGCAAGCGTAGGGCAGCGCCGCCCGTGGAGGCGGTGCTGGTCGAGACCCCGCTGTCCGGCTGGGAAGACATGAGCAGCTCTACGCCTCTTGCGCGAAGAAAAAACATTGAGCCAGAATTTGGTGGAGCTAGTCGGGATCGAACCGACGACCTCATCGTTGCGAACGATGCGCTCTCCGGTTCATCGTGATTGCATTTTCAGCCACTTGCGTCGTATAGCATGAAAGATTTCGCAAAACTATTGGAACGTTAATGGAACGTGCGGAGACCAGGTGGTTCGCCTCAAGAACTCGTGCCTCACTTCCCGCGTTCTTTTATAGCCTCTTCAGTCATCCGTAGAACAATGAATTGAGTTTCTGGATTTTCAACCTCTTGATATCCGTGCTCGCCAGCCACAAAAACTCTCGTCCTGTCCTCCACAAAAGCAGACATATAGGAATTGCCGTCCTTGTCTTTGAAATGTGCTAAAGCTCTTGCCGTAACGCTTACAGTTACGTTCTTTGGTGCGGGTGTGTCCATAAGCTTCAGTCCCGGCGGATTTAGTTCATCATCATCCCAATCGGTCTTCATCGAAACCTCACTTTTCGGCTCTCTTTTTCTTTACATCGATGACACTCGGAGTCTGCTCATGGTTTCCGATCCTTTGCCGGGCTCGTGCTGCCTTCCGGGCAGCTTCCTTGCGCTGTTCCGCTGTACGCTTCTTGGCGGTAGCCTTTCCGCCCCGTCTGCCGAGTTTAACCGCTGCGGAATCCTTCTTCGGCATGGCCTAAGGAGGGGCCTACAACGCCTGCCCCGGCTCTCCCTACCCTCAGCCGGGGTTTTTTCTGTCTTGGGAACCCCTAAGCCGCACTTTGTTGATGCGCTTTAGCATTTTCTCAGCGCCCGGATCGCCACCGGCCTTTGCTTGCAGAATTACCTTTGCTGTCGAAGGCGAGATTTTTGTTAATTCCGGTTTGACGTATCGCTTTTTTGATTTTGAAGTTGTAGACGCTGTTTTTGCTTTGGACGGCGAATCCATGACCTATCTCTTTCTGATGAGGGATTGCCTCTAAAAGAGCGTACCGGCTGCGACGCTTCGATAACACAATCCGCGTCGTCTTATTTCAAAAACCGAACAACCCCTCCGATCCTGTTAACTTTTGGGTAATACCGTATATCTGGTATCGAATCTAAGTATAAAACCTTTGTAATATGCCGAATATCTCAGCCCTGTGGCGAAGATCCTCACGATGCCGAAGCGTCTGGACGAAGCCGACGAACTGGCCGCCTTCCGTGCCCGCGATGCCCGGTGGCTATATCTAGCCGACGCTGCCCTATCCGCTTCTGAGAAAACGATTCAAGCTCTGGAGTTGGCAAGAGAAGAGCAGGAGCGCATCCGCAAACAACTTAAGGGCAACATCGAAAAGTATCAGCGTCTCGAACGGCGCAAGGCTAAAAAAGCTTAGGCGGCGTTGACATTCGTAGCAGAGGCATTATAACGTTGCTGTTAATAGATTAAGCCAGCCAACCCTCCTCCGAGGATGGATTTATGCTGGACGGAAAACGCCCCCGCACTTGGCAGGAAATAACCGAAGACGCATCCCACGAAAAAGACCCCGAAAAACTAAGAGCGTTAGCCCACGAGTTAGAGCAGGCTTTTGTCGAACGTGACATCAAACTCGGCATCGGTCCAAAGTCAGCCGCGTAACCTACCTGTGGCGCGTTGCATTGCCCGTTGGATTGCCGCTCTTTTTTCGTGCGGGCCTCCACTATCTTTACGAGCTGCTTAATTTGCTTCTGGGTCAAAAAGGGAATAAGTCGTTCGGGAGGCGCGGGTTTCTTTTTAGCCATCAGTTTTTGCGATATGCACAACCCAAGTCTTAGAATATCGCAAGAGACGAAGAAATGCAGTTTCTCGCAACGGCAACTAATGTAACTGATGTGACCGTTTCAACCAAAGAATACAAATATGTTCGGGATGTGGGGTGCCCAACCTGTGGAAAGGTATTTCGTCTTTGGGCACCGTTCCTTGAGACTGAGGCCAGCGAGGTCCAAGCGCAAACGGATTGGCTGAGTAAACGCCTACTTAGAGACTGTCCCGAACATGCCGACGTAATCAGGACACCGGATCGCCCGCGATAGGAAAGAGAAGTAAGCGCCCTCGGCAATCGGCCCAAAGTCAGCCGCGTAGAAATCCACCTCTGAGCGGCTAGCTGATGACCTCCAGCAGAATCTCATCAATTTGATCGTCTGTGAGTAGGTGTTTCTTGTGGAGTGTTTTGAGGAGCACCGCGATAGCTTTGCTGTTGCGATCCGCCTGCAACTTCTGCCGGTTCGGGGTGTTTTGTTCGCCAACGAGCGTATACAAAACACGCCGCCCCACATCCAGACCATCGTCCTTGTGTGTTTCCTTAGCCAAGATTTCTTCTTTCATTGCCATAGTGTGTAACCCCCTGAAGCAACTTTACGCCCCATCAGCCCTTGTGCCGGTAGCGACGAATAATTTTCTCCCGTTCATTCAGCCCTTCACCGTTCCATATCAGTTTTGTCCTGGAAGCCTACCGTGATGTACACAACATCATCGCCTATCTCGAAGGGCGAGACACACGAAGTGGAATCGGATACCCACGCCGCACGCGACCAGCACTATTTCAAAAGAGACTCTGCATTCATCAGATCAAAATACGGCGCTTCCGTAGCGAACTCCTTCAGCAGTTTCAGGTGTCCAGCGCCGATGATCACTAAGATCCGATCCTTTCCTGGTTCGGTGACCCGATTGATGTTGGCGAAGATTCGCAGGTTTCGCTTGTACCAGTTCGCTACGATGTCAGCCTTTTTGTAGATCGCGGGATCGTCGGTCGGCAGCAGACTCGTCATGTGGCCTTCATGGTTCTTCTGAATCTTGGCTGCGCTGTTCAGATGGGCAAGATATTGCCTCACGGTGGACTGCCGCAAAAGTTGTGCGGCTG
>QIAP01000016.1 GCA_003225075.1 Acidobacteriota bacterium
CATGTTTCGCTCTAATCAGTCCTATGACGGGTCCAAGCTCTGCCCCATCGAGCTTACTAACAAGTTGGCGGCTGTTGCTTGAACGAAAAAAGAGAGAGGGTTCTCCGCACCTCTCCTAGAGAGAAAAAAATTGAATTTCAAGAGAGAATCTATAATCATCATCGAAGGCTCCTTTCTTCCCAGCGTCTTCGTCCTCAAAACAAAGACTACATGGGTTCGAATCGAGCCTTCGCTCTTATCCAATCAACCTGTTTCACCGCTGAGCATATCCAGACTACGGCGTCGATGCCCTATCCTTTTCGCGTACGTTGCGAAAGGGTGCGTGATGTCACCGCACCGAAAATACCACCTTCACTGGCCTAGCTGAACCGATATGATCACCTTTCAGGATAGGCTGACACCTCGGAGGGAAAGGCGTGAGCACAAAGTCGACCATTTGGTACGGCGTTGATGATAAAGGGAGGGAGCTCCACATTTATTGGGAATTGGCCGAGAGGATTCCCTCCCGCAGTGCGCCAATGTACCTTGAGATCGAAGCCGATGGCAAGGCAGGCGTCGATTAGACTTTCGACAGAAATCGCTCAACCGATCCGTGACCTCCTAGATCCGGATAGCTGGGAAGTTATGTGATCCTGTGCCGGGAGCGCGTCTTCCAGAAAAGATCTCTGGATTACGATTTGGCGGCGCAATCGACGCTATCCACTTGGCGAGATGAAACACCGGCATTTGCCATCTCCACCAAAGACAGTCTCTTCCTGCTCAATCGCCTCCCCGGCGCATCCCTCCTCCCGGTTGAGAGCGGTCGGGCTGGTCAATCCTTTGAAAACTTCCGTTAGCTCTCGGGCCATATTCGTCCTCTCTTCGCCCTTCTCTTCCCTCCCCTGTTACAATGCCTTGCTTTCGTATTTCGGCGCAATAAAGTGGCGAACTTTTGGGACCACAGAATCGTATCTGTTATGTGGATGTTTGAGGCTGGAAGTGTGTCCGCTGTTCTGAGGCTGCTTCGGGCTTGAAAGACCAGGAGTTCTGGGGAGTGCTGGTTGGAAGACGCCCAGGTCGTCAATCTGCTGGTCCGCCGCTGCATCAGCGGCGACGCGGTCGCCTGGGAGGAAATTGTGCAGCGCTATAACCGGCGCATTTACAACATCTGCTATCGTTTCGCCGGGTCGCCGGACGATGCGCAGGACTTAACTCAGGAAGTTTTCATAAAGATGTATCGAACCTTGAACAGTTATGACGTGGAGCGCGGCGCTTTTATGACCTGGGTTACGACCATCACCCGTAACCTGCTGGTGGATCACTTTCGTAAGAGCAAACAGGATCGGATGACCGACTCACTCGATTCAGCGCCGTCGGAGCATGAAGACGCCATGCCATTGAGCGAGCAGATTCCTGACAAAACGGCGCCGCCTGATTCGCGTGTGCACAACCGGGAAACTCGGGAAACCATACATTGGGCTTTGCAAAAGCTCTCCCCGGACCTTCGCGAGGCGGTCATTCTGCGCGACCTGCAAGACATGGATTACAGGGAAATTGCCACGATTTTGAAGGTTCCGGAAGGGACCGTCAAGTCGAGAATTAACCGCGGGCGAGCGGAACTTGCGCGCCTGCTTCAACGTACATATAGGCAGGTGATTTGATGCCAGGCGAAACCAAGAACGGTATGCAGTGCGGCGAATTTGAAGCTCTCCTGAGTGATGCTCTCGATCAAGTCCTGACCGGGGCTCGGCTGGAGAACTTCCAATCTCACGCCAAGATGTGCGCGGTGTGCGGACCGCTCTTTGCCGAAGCCCAAGCTGGCCAGCATTTGCTGAAAGCCCTTGAGGTAGTTGAGCCTCCCGCCAACCTGGTGCACAACATTCTGGCGGATACGATTGGCATCGACACCGCCCGCCTGGGGACGACTTCCGCTGCGACGCTGTCGCGTCCATCGCTGGGGGGAAGAATCCGCGAGTGGTCGGACGCTTTCCTGCGCCCGATTTTTGGTGTGGTCCGGCAGCCGCGATTCGCCATGTCGTTCGGTATGGCCTTCTTCTCACTCTCGATTGCCATGAGTGTGGCCGGGGTGCGGGCCAGCGACCTGAAACAGGTGGATCTGCGTCCCAGCGCATTGAAGCGCAGCTACTACAGCACCAGTGGGAGGATCGTGAAGTACTACGAGAATATCCGCTTTGTGTATGAGATCGAATCGCGGGTACGGGACTTCAAGAAAGCAACCACGCCCGCGGAACCAGCACCGCGTGAGAAGGACAATAAGAATCACAAGAACGACACCAGTGGACAACCCGAGCAGAGACAGGAACGCAATTACAGCCAGGAGCAGAACCAGCCCATCCTGGCCTCCTCCACTAACGATCCTACTGTCGTGACGGTGACCACGAACAGGAGGTTCGTATGAATTGTGCCAACCACCCCGAGGTTTCGGCAGTCGCGTACTGCCGCACCTGCGGAAAAGCGATGTGCGCAAACTGCACGCACCAGGTGAGGGGAGTTGTTTATTGCGAAAACTGCCTGGCCGAACGCCTCGGAGGCGTGCTACCGCCGCCATCGGCGCTACCGCCGACCCTGACGCCGCGTGGCGACCGCGAGAGTCGTTTGCCCAGCCCGGGTGTGGCAGCTGCCCTTGGATTGATCCCGGGTGTAGGCGCTATGTATAACGGCCAGTTCATGAAGGGCGTGGCGCACGTGCTGGCGTTTGTGTGCCTGATTTGGATGGCCGACCACTTTGGGCCAATTATGGTACCGATCTTTTTCGCTTATTTCTTTTATCTGATCTTCGATGCTTATAAGACCGCGCACGCCATCGAAATGGGCCAGCCTGTGCCCGATCCTTTCGGCTTGGAACGCATGTTTGGGGCGGGCATCAACACCACTACCGCGCGTTCGATGACGCCAGTTCCGCCGACAGCTGGGAACGCAACCGCACCGCCGCAGGACTTGTCCTGCAGTTATGCCAGCAGCCGTGCCCCAATGGGCGCCTTTGTGCTCATTGTTCTGGGAGTGCTTTTCCTGCTGGATAATTTGGGCCTGTTCGAGTTCCACTGGGTGCATCGCTTGTGGCCCGTGATTTTGATCGTGATCGGAGTGTGGCTGTTTGCCAAGCGCTGGAACCGCTTAGGAGATTGAGCATGGAAACATATCAATACAATCGGGCTTGTCACTGCACCCGCTGTCGCGCAAGACACATCACTGGACCGGTGGTCCTGATGACGCTCGGAGTCTTGTTCCTGCTCGATAATTTCGGAGTATATGGCGCCGACTTCGAACGTACCTGGCCGCTGATTTTGATCATGATCGGAGTGGTCAAAGTCTTTCAGAATACTGCATCTACCGAGGAACATGTGCCGCCCGTGGCGTTTCCGCCGCCTGGCCCGGGGATGCCGGCGATTCCGCAACCCGGCCCGCCACCGCCTTCCAATGAGGTGAGAAATGTCTAGTCCCGTCGTGGTTCCGCGGCGACGGCGCTCCATGGCCGGCCCCATTGTCTTGATCATTCTTGGAGTCGTGTTTCTGTTGGAGACGATGGGCGTTCTGCACTGGCAGGGTCTTGGTCATCTGTTCGCACGCTTCTGGCCGCTATTGCTGATTATTTGGGGCGTCATCAAGCTGATCGAGTACCAGCAGGCACAGCGCGAAGGCGTGCGCCCGCCTGGCATAGGCGTGGGTGGAGTTTTCCTGGTGATTTTCATCGTCTCGGCCGGGCTGATTGCCACGCAGGCGAACCGGGTGAATTGGCATGCCCTCGGCGACGAACTTAATATTGACGATGGCGACTTCAACCTCTTCGGCGAAACTTTCGATTACAACGACGAACTGAGCCAGGCATTTCCTGCCGGCGGAAATCTCAAGGTGGTAAACGATCACGGCGCGGTAAACGTGACTGCCAGCGACGACAATCAAATCAAGGTCGTAATACGCAAACGTGTGGGCGCCGACAACCAGCAGGATGCCGACAAGTACAACCTCAGCACCAAACCACAAATTACGGTCAGCGATCGCAACGTAGTGCTCAATGCCAACACCGAGGGCGCCGGCGACCGTCGAGTCATTACCGATCTGGATGTTTCCATCCCGCGTAAGGCGCCGGTCGTGGTTTCCTCGCGACGCGGCGACGTCAACATTACTGCGCGCGATGCCGATGTCGAGATCTCAGGTCAGCATGGGGACGTGGCCATTACTGATATCAATGGCCATGTGACTTTGAACCTGGAACGCAGTTCAGCGCGTGCGGAGCGAATTTCAGGCGACCTCTCCATCGAAGGCCGCGCCAATGACGTCACCCTTTCAGACGTGAAGGGCGCGGTGCGGCTCAACGGCGAGTTCATGGAAAGTGTAAAGCTCTCGAAAATTGGCAAGGCGGTGAGTTTCAAGTCGTCCCGCACCGACATGGAATTTAGCCGACTGGATGGCGACCTCGATCTCGATTCCGGCGACCTGCACGCTAACTCGGTGATCGGTCCCGTGCGCCTGGTGACGCGGTCCAAAGACATCCGTCTCGACGATGTTTCCGGAGACGTGCATCTCGAAGACGAAAACGGTTCCATCGAGCTGCGCGTGAATTCGCTGGGGAATGTTAAAGTTCAGAACCGTAAAGGGGACATCGAGATCACGCTTCCCGCCAAAGCTGCTTTTTCTCTGGATGCACGCTCGCGCGAAGGGGAAGTCAACTCCGATTTCTCCGAATTGAAAGTGGATAACGGCGACCACCAGGCAATCGCGACTGGCACCGTAGGCGGCGGTGGCCCACATTTGCAAGTCGCCAACGAACACGGGAACATTGAGATTCGCAAGGGCTCAGCGGTCGCCACAACCCCTCCAGTGCCGCCACCAAGCTCGCCGAAACCTCCCAAGTCGCTACCGAAAGCAAAGCCAGAGGAGCCGACGGATAACTGAAGACTTGAATGACCCACCCCTTACTTCACGTACCTCTGAGCTCCGTTTGGGCTGGTCTCGCTACCGCTTCGCCTTGCTGATCGTCTAATAACCCTTACGTCCTTAATCTTTATGAGAACACGGGTTTGAGAATAACTATGAATCGAAAATTCCCCGCGTTTCTGCTTACGATCCTGTTTTTCTGCTCCTGGGCAATTGCCCTTGACGCTAAGACGCCCGCGCCCGGAGCTTCGAGCTATCTGGCGGGCACTCCAGAATCCTTCCTCGCATCGTGCCGCGGTGATCTGGAACAGACCAAGAAACAAATCGCGGAATTAAAAGCGACCAAGGCGCCACGTGATGCCATGGCGACGCTACAAGCATTCGACACCGCGATCCTGATCGGCGGCGACGCGCAAGCCCGCGCCGGACTCGCCGAACAAGTGCATCCCTCCAAGCCCTTTCGTGACGCGTCCCAGGTCTGTGAGCAGGAAGCCAACCGTGTGCTCACCGACATCACCCTGGATAAAGAGATGTACAACGTCCTCGCTTCCCTCGATGGCTCCACACTAGACGGCCCAGGCAGCTATTACCTCAGGACGACGCTGCGCGATTATCACCGCGCCGGCGTCGATCGCGACGACGCCACCCGGGCCAAGATTCGTGACCTGCAAGATGAATTGGTCAAGATTGGCCAGGATTTTGATCAGAACATTGCCGGGGATGTCCGCAAGTTGCAGGTGAACGCCGCCGATCTGGATGGCCTCCCGGAAGACTTCAAACGCGCACACCCGGCGGATGCATCCGGCAAGATCACACTTACAACCGATAACACCGACTACGTCCCCTTCATGGAGTACGCCAACAGTGAGCCCGCCAAGAAAGCTTTCTTTGTGCTTTATCGCCAGCGGGCCTACCCCAAGAACATTGACGTACTAGCTCACATGCTGCAAAAACGTCACGACCTGGCAAACCTGTTGGGTTACCCGGACTGGGCTGCCTACGTCACCGAAGACAAAATGGTGGCCACCAAACAAAATGCCGCCGATTTCATTGAGAAGATCACGGCCGCCGCCCAGGCGGGTTCGAAGCACGATTACGATCAGTTGCTGGCTTACAAGAAACGTCATGATCCTAAAGCCGACAGCGTCGACCTGTGGGACTACCGCTATTTGGAGCGGGAGGCCAAGATCGACAGGTTCGGCTACGATTCGCAAGCTGTACGACCCTATTTTGAATATTCGCGGGTACTGAAGGGAATCCTCGACCTGACCAGCAAGATGTATGGCATCAGCTACAAGCCTGTGTCTAACGCCCAGGTATGGCACCCGGATGTCGCCGTCTATGACGTCTTCAGCCGGGACAAGTTGATTGGCCGGATTTATTTCGACATGTTTCCCCGGGAAAATAAATACAAGCACTACGCCACATTTAATCTTGCCACCGGCAAAGAAGGCATTCGGCTTCCCGAGTATGTCCTAGTGTGTAACTTCCCCCAAGCCACCGACGGACCTGGCCTGATGGAACGTGAAGACGTCATAACCTTTTTCCATGAGTACGGTCATCTGTTGCATGGAATCCTGCGCGGAAATACGAAATGGGCGACCGGCGACCTCGAAAATGACTTCATCGAGGCGCCTTCGCAAATGTTCGAGGAATGGCCACGCGATCCTGCCATCCTGCAAACCTTCGCGCGCCACTACAAGACTAACCAACCGATTCCGGTCGATTTAGCACAGAAGGCTAAAGCTGCGGATGATTTTGGCCGCGCTCTCGACGTTCGTATTCAAATGTTTTATGCGGCGATAAGCCTCAATTTCTATAATCGCGATCCCCAGGGGCTGGATACCTCGAAGCTCGTGGCACAGTTGCAGGAACGTTATACGCCATTCAAGTACGTCTCAGACACACACATGCAAACTGCCTTCGACCACCTCAACGGCTATTCGGCGGTCTATTACACCTACATGTGGTCGTTGGTGATCGCCAAAGATATGTTCACCGAGTTCAAGACCGACGGCATGGTCAACCCGCAAGTTGCTGCCAAGTATCGCGACACGGTTCTTGCGCCAAGCGGCACTAAGCCAGCCGCCGACCTGGTGCGAGACTTCCTTGGCAGGCCGTATTCATTTAAAGCCTATGAGGATTGGCTGAACGGCAACTGACATTCAGAGCTAGGGCTTGGCGTCCTTCCAATGATGCGCTCTTGTACTGTTTCTTGGCGATGGCGCATCCCGGGGAATGCCACGAGTACGAAAATCGGGTAAGCTGCCGCTATGCTCCGTAGCAGCATCTTCCTAGTTCTGATTTCGTGCGCTGCGGTGTCTCCAATCACGGCGGCGGACTCCCGATTTTCCGTTCGCATTGACGGGTACAAGATTGTCCACGTATATCCGCATGATCCCGAGGCATTCACTCAAGGCCTGGTTTACATAGACGGTCACTTATATGAAAGCACCGGCTTGTACGGTAAATCGTCGATAAGAATGGTTGATCTATCAACTGGACAGGTTTTGCAGCGTTACAATCTTCCGGCGGAATATTTCAGTGAAGGGCTCACGACCTGGGGAAGCAATCTGGTTCAGTTGACGTGGAAATCGGAGACCGGCTTCGTCTATGACCGCTTCAGTTTTGCATTGCGACGCACTTTTCACTACAAGGGCGAAGGATGGGGCCTGACTCACGATGAAAAAGCGCTGATTTTGATTCTGTTAAAGACGGAAATGGGCACCCGCTGAAGAATTTGAATGAACTCGAATACATCCACGGAGAAATCTACGCCAACCTCTGGCAGACTGACCGGATCGTCCGCATTTCTCCACGTACCGGCCGGGTCCTCGGATGGATTGATCTGAGCGGACTAATTGACAAGCATCAACTTGCGAACGCCGATGCGGTTCTCAACGGCATCGCCTATGACTCCAAACGAGACCGAGTTTTCGTTACCGGGAAGTTGTGGCCAAGTTTGTTCGAGATCAAAGTGATTCGCCATTAGACGGTTTTTACTCAGCTCCGCTCCATCTTCTCCCTGACCAACTCCTCTACTCTGCCCAAGACGTCATCTTCCGACAACCTGGTGGAATCGAGGATCACTGCGTCACTCGCCGCGACCAGCGGCGAACTGGCCCTGGTGCGGTCACGCTGATCGCGCGCACGCAACTCGGCGGCCATGTCGGCCGCAATGTCAGGAACAGAACCGCCCCTTATTTTCTGCTGATCAAGCCGCCGCTGCTCCCGTATGACCGGATCGGCGTCGAGGAAAATCTTGAGATCGGCGTCAGGAAAAACTTTGGTCCCAATGTCACGCCCTTCCATCACTACACCGCCGCCGGTTCCCATTTCTCGCTGGCGGGCCACCATCAGCGCGCGCACTTGGGGATGTACCGAAACCCGCGATGCCGCCTCCGTCACATCCCGCTCGCGGATGCGGGAAGAAACATCGCGCCCATCGAGCAGCACCCGATTCCCTCCCATGCTCGGCTCGAGTTGGATGCGCGCGTTCTCCGCCGCCTTAAGTAGCGCGGCTTCATCATCGAAGGAAAGGTCCCACTCGATAGCTTTGAGCGCTAGCGCGCGGTACATCGCGCCGCTCTCCAGATTGATGTAGCCCAGCTTGCGTGCCAAACGGGACGCAATCGTGCTCTTGCCCGCCCCGGCTGGGCCGTCGATGGCGATAATCAATTTGCGAGAGGGGGATTCGGTCATCGTGAAAGGTAATGATTGTACACGGCGAAGCAGGAACCCGGCGCGGTCCGTCGTGCACGTGAACCTGCTGCCAACACGCTACAGTTCTGAAGCTGAACCAAAGGCGACGTTCTATGCAGCATGCGCAGCCGACTTTTTCTTCGAACCTAGAAACGCATCTTTGGCTGGCCGCTCCGACGCCTGCCAGATCTTGACGACCTCAAAGACAATCACCGTCGCGTAGGTGACTGCAACCCAAACGAAGACCTCCTCGATGGGCAGCCCTGCCCAGGCTCCAATGCTCACGCCTATCATCTGTTTCGGCTGAAAAGCCCACCAACCATACGGTACGGCCAGCGTTGCCTCCCAGAGCAGGCTGACCAGGAGAATGAAGAAAAACGTCAGGTTGAAGGCGCGCCAGTTGATGAACCGCCGGGCTGTCGGGAAGAAACTGGCGGCGGGGACCAAACCTCCGAAGACCAGCAAAGCGAAATATCCGGGGAACCCCTCAGGTGTTGGGGAAAACATTTTCTTGTACACCACGGCAGCCACGATCAGGAGCGCTCCGACAATTGCGGAGCTGGGATGGAACTGAAGCAACCGCGGAATCATTTTCGATTCTCCGCGGTAGTCGGGTACGTTGTAGGCGGCCAGCCAGAATTCATCCAACCACACGTAGATCAGCAGCACCGCGATAAACCCTGTTAAATAAAAAATATATTCTTCGATGGGAACCGGCTTCCCCAAGGCCGGTGCTCCGATCTTCAGGGTCGCATCGCCATTGGGGAAATCAAAGAAGCGAGCGGCAAAAAAGAAGTCAAGACCGCAACCCAGGGGTACGAGAATCCCGATCGTCCACCAGAAAGCTTTCTTCGGAATCTTCACCTGCTCCTGCGGAACCAGCCAGAACGCGATCACCACAATAGGCACGATAAAGAGCAAGAGGCTCCAGGTGTAGCCGTACGGCGTTGGGTTGGCAGCGATCTGAAGTTTCGCCGGAGTGCGGACCGTGTTCAGCGTAATCGTCGTAGGGACAGCAACCATCGCCAGCATGGCAAGAACGATCCATGGCCCAAGACGAACACCGCGAGCATAATGTGAAGTGAGTCGGGACATATACGATGTCCTCCAGAACTGCGAAGATTCTAGAGCATTCTTGGTTTGCGGCAGCCTGAATTTTGCGGATTCAGCGAGCGGGGAAATGATAACCGAGTACTAGCAGGTAGAGACACACCACCCGGCGCAGCGCAGCTCTGCCCCTTAGACTCCCAACAATGACTGAAATCCAACCGAATCAACTCACTTGGCCAATCGCTGCGGACGCCGGGGTGCTGGAACAACCTCCGTCTTCGGCGGGGTGATCTGAATCAGAGATCGATTACCTACGTGTACAAAGCTTAACTCGCGCGCCGCCAGCAATGCATTGATCGCTTCTTTTACCCGGGAGCGCGGTACGAAATTTGAAAAGAACGCTTCGATTTCCTGTTCGTCGGCGGCGATCACGCAATCCAGATACTTTGAGATCAATGCCGACAATGCTTCCACTACTGAAAGTTCAACACCTTCGCGCACCGCATCTGGAGACCAGCGGTAGAGCACATCCCAGGAAGCGCCTTCGTTCGGGTTGTAGTCAACGCGTGTGATACGCAACTTGGACCACAGTTCTCCGAGCGCGTGATCGAGCGCCACAAAAGAGATGCTGCCGCCCAAGGTCTCCCGCATCTTTTGTTTCGAGATAGGACCATCACGGCGGATCACCTCAAATGTATCGAGCGCGAGTTGCGAATATTCCGAGCGCCGCCCCGCCTTGGGCGCTTGCTTGGGATTGCGTTCCCCAACCAACGCGTAAAAGTAGGGGAACACCGAAGCCGCCACCAGGAAGCCGCTATTCTCGTCGAAAAGGTTGGCTTCGTAAGCGCCGCGCTCCCGCAGCAAACGGACCATGAGCTCTGTAGCTTCCTGTGCGCGTGTGTCGGCGAAAGCGTGTTGCCAGTTTGGCAAGCGATCGTCCGATCCAATAAACGCCCCGATAAAACTTGGCACAAGCACCGGCGGCCGCAACGGGTACATCAGACAGAAGCCGACCGACTCAATGAAGCCGCGCGCTTCTTCAATGGTATGCACAGGATTCGCGCTGAGATGCCACTTCTCACGCCGGCGCTGCTGTAATTCCTGCTCGGTCATAAAAATAAAGTTACCACTCAGCGGTGCAACGTAGTAGGACCGCGTTGGCTAAAAGCTGATTGCTGAGTGCTGATTGCTGTTTCTCAAATCCGTTTAAACGCCTTCTGTATATCCTTTAAAGAGTACCGCAAAACCACCGGTCGTCCGTGCGGGCAGGACATTGGGCAGTCGGTCTTGGCTAGTTCAGCGAGCAGCCACTCCATTTTATTTTGCTCCAGTGGCATGTTGACTTTGATGGCAGCATGGCAGGCGACGGACGCAGCAATTCGCGCGCGGACTGTATCCATGTTCAAGATTTGTTCTTCGTGTGAAATCTGGTCGAGCAAGTCGTGCAGCATGTGCTCGATATCGCAAGCCTCAATTCCCGCGGGCGCGACTTTAATGGCGATGCTGCGCGTCCCGAAGGGCTCCGCTTCAAAACCATTGCCGGCCAGTTCGTCGGAAATTTCAGTGAACACTGCCTGTTGAGCGGGCGTCAGCTCGAGAATCAATGGCATCAGCATACGCTGGCTTTCAACTTTCTCTGCGCTACGCTGCTTCAGAATCTTTTCGAAGAGCACGCGCTCATGGGCCACGTGCTGGTCAATGATCCATAGCCCTTCCCGGTTCACCGCCAAGATGAACGACTCCCGAATCTGGCCCAGCGGTTTAAGCGAGGCGAGTACGGGGGCAAGCGTCGGATTGATTTCTTCCGGCTCGTCGGGAATCGGCGGTGTGCAACCGTTCCAAGGCACCACTTGCGGCGCCCGCGCCAGGGCGACAGCCGCATTGCCCTCGACCTGTATGCCGCCGTCGAATTGAAATCGTCCGCTGACCGACGGCGGCACGGGCGCATGCAGTTGGAAATCTCCGATATTCGCTGGCTGATTCAGTAGCCGCGATTCCGAAGTATCCGGCGCGAAGCGATGAGCGTTGCCCTCAGAGAACTGCGCGCCTGATTGTTGAGCAACAGAAAGCTGGGCAGCGGCCTGCTGGGCGCCGGGAGTCAGCGATGGACTCGCCGAGGCGTGAGCACTGATCTCATTGATGAACTGTGGGACGGGGCGAGCCTTCATCAGCGCAGCGCGGACCGAGTCCCGAACGAAATCATGCATGACGGTCTGCTGGCGGAATCGGACTTCAGTCTTCGAGGGATGTACGTTGACATCCACTTCAGCGGTCGGCAATTCGAGGAACAACAGCACCACGGGATAAACCGTCGGCGGCAGAATATTGCGATAGGCTTCGGTGAGCGCGTGTTGGATGAGCCGGTCCCGGATCAGGCGGCCATTGACGAACACGTAGATCGAATTGCGGTTGAGTTTCTGAGTCTCCGGCTTGGAAACAAAACCATGGGCGCGCATCTCGCCGGGATCGCGCGGCCCCGCGTCCTCCTCTGCTTCACGACGCCAAGGTGGCGGTTGCGGCAGGCCGACGTGCGCCAGCGGTTGCATGGCCGCAACCGCAATCAGTTGGTCCAGAGTATCTTTGCCAAAAACCTGGTACACGCGCTCGCTGTATCCGGCCACGGGCGGCGCTACTAACACGGCATTGGTCGCCGAGTGCAATTCGAAATGCTTATCAGGATGCGCCAGCGCATAATGCGTGACCAAAGATGCGATGTGAGAAAGCTCTGTCGACTCTGCCTTCAGAAACTTCTTGCGCGCGGGCGTATTAAAGAAGAGGTCGCGGATGGTGATCGAAGTCCCTTCCGGCAATCCAGCCTCTTCCACCTTGAAAATCTTGCCGCCATTGATTTCGACGATCGTCCCAGTGGGTTCCTCGGCGGCGCGGGTTTCGAGATGCAGGCGCGAAACCGACGCAATCGAGGGCAACGCCTCTCCGCGAAATCCCAGCGTGGACACACTGAGCAGATCTTCGACATTCTTGATCTTCGACGTGGCATGGCGCTCGAAGGCCAGCAGCGCGTCGTCCCGAACCATGCCGCATCCATTGTCGGTGATCTGGATAAGTCTTTTGCCACCGGCCTCAATCTGAACTTTGATTCGCGTCGAACCGGCATCCAGCGAATTTTCCAGAAGTTCTTTAACCACAGACGCCGGACGCTCCACCACCTCGCCAGCAGCAATCTTGTTGGCAACGTGCTCGGGAAGAACGTGGATCTTGCCCATAAATTCAGTGGCCGGTGTTCCAGCGAGTAGAGGTCAGTTTCGCAGATGCGGGCGGCAGAAGCAAAGGGGAACGAAAGTTGGTAGTGGAGCAGGTTTGCTTGTTTGTAGACGGTTCTTATCGAGCAGCAAAACGAACGTGCGTGACGGACTCTCTAATAGTTTTCCATGTGGCAATTGAGCCAGTTCTCTCGCTTCCATATGAATATCCCTGCAGAGTGGCGTGCTCGGTGCTGCCGAACCTGCGCTAATGACCAGCAAGGTATTTTCCCGCCGTAGCAGACAAAAAGCGTGACCCCACGCGTCAAGGCGGTCTTCTGGTTTGAGGTAATCGATCTCGGAACTGCTCCGCACCCAATTCCGGTCCGTGCCCCTGTCAAGAACTTGTGTCGCCAGCCGAGTAGCGTTGAACCAGGTGTCAAAAACCTTTGCATCGGCTCGGAATCCCTCCGGATCGTTCTCGTATGCAATCAAATAGCCTCCCGTAGGAGGTAGAAATGGAGCAGTTTTGCCGTGCCTCACAACAACGAAGTCTGACGCAGCCTTTTTGATCGTAATCTTCAAGGGTTCCAGCGAGGCTTCCAGATTGGGCGACGAAAACAGGCGATCGAGGCCACGGATGAGTAAAACCCAACCTGCGGTCCCCAAAAGTAGAACTAGACAGAGAATGACTGCTGCTCTCCGCAAAGATCTGCTCGCACGCGACATTACTCCCTCGCTCTTCCGATCCTAATCCCCAACTCTTTCAATTGCGCCTCGCTAACCGGGGTCGGCGCGTCCACCATCAAATCCACAGCCCGCGCCGTCTTGGGAAATGGAATCACCTCGCGCAAACTCTCCGCACCAGCGAGGATCATCACAATACGGTCGAGTCCCAGTGCGATGCCGCCGTGCGGAGGCGTGCCGTATTCGAGCGCCTCAAGAAAAAAACCGAAACGCGAGCGAGCTTCTTCTTCTGTCATGCCGAGGGAGCGAAAAATCTTCCGTTGAATGTCCTGACGATGAATACGAATCGATCCCGAGCCTAGTTCGGTGCCATTCAACACCACGTCATAAGCCAGCGCGCGCACCGCGCCCGGATCAGATTCCAGCTTCTCCATGTCGCGCTCGTGCGGCGAGGTGAATGGATGATGCGCCGCGGCCCAGCGCTTTCCTTCCTCGTCCCATTCGAACATGGGGAAGTCGGTGACCCAGAGAAAGCGAAAATCTTTGGTGGGATCGCCCGTCTTTTCAAATTGCCGATGACGCCCAGCATACTTTTGCGCCAGCGCCACTCTCAGCAAGCCAGCAGCCGTATAGACGGCATGATCGTGCTGCTTGACCTCAGGCTTCACCCCGCCCTCGGACTTATGCTCCGCCGGTTTGCCGTCGCCCGCAACCACCACAATCAGGTCTTCCGCTTCGGCGCGGCTCTGCTGCCGAATTTTTGCCGCCGCCTCCGGAAACGATTTCTCCAGGCGCTTGAAATCTTCAAACAGCTTGGCGCCGCCCTTCGCCGTCAACAGCGGCTTGATCTCGTCGCGTTCTTTTCGCGACAGTTCCCCAATCTTCGGGATTCGAATGGCGATGACTGGCAAATTCGGATTCACTGCCAGCGTCTGCAAATTCTCTGCCATAAATACTTCCCGCACATCGGTCATCGCCGGCAGGCGCATGTCGGGCTTGTCGCTGCCGTAAAGCCGAATCGCTTCGTCATAGCTCATGCGCGGGAACGTCGTCTTAATCTCGTGTCCCGCGGCCTTGAACGCCGCGGTCAGAAATCCTTCAACCACTTCCCAAACCCGCTCCGGCTGCGGATACGACATCTCCAAATCGATCTGGGTAAATTCCGGCTGCCGATCGGCACGCAAGTCTTCATCGCGGAAGCAACGCACAATCTGAAAATATTTGTCGCACCCGGAGATCATCAGAATCTGCTTGAACAGTTGCGGCGATTGCGGCAGCGCATAAAACGATCCTGGCTGCACCCGGCTGGGGACGAGATAATCGCGCGCTCCCTCCGGCGTCGATCGCGTCATGAACGGCGTTTCGATTTCAAAGAATCCCTGCAATGATAAGTAGCTGCGAATCGCGATTGCGACCTTGTGCCGCAGCTCAAGATTAAACTGCATGGCATCGCGCCGCAGATCAATGTAGCGATACTTCAGGCGCATCTCTTCGTTCGGCAAAACAGTTTCGCCGGGCAAAAACGGGGGCTGCTTTGATTCGTTCAGAATGCGCAACTCTTCCGCAACCAGTTCAACCTCGCCGGTCGGAATGTTTTTGTTGATCGTGTTGGGATCACGCAGCTTGACCTTGCCGACCGCCGCTACCACATACTCGTTGCGCAAAAGGCCTGCCTTCTTGTGAATCGCCGGGTTCAATTCCTTGTTGCAGACAACCTGGGTGACGCCCGTGCGATCGCGCATGTCAATGAAGATAAGATTGCCCAGATCGCGGCAGCGATTGACCCATCCCATGAGCACGGCTTTCTTGCCGGCATCGGAGGCGCGCAGCGCGCCGCACATGTGAGTACGTCGTAAGTCGCCAAGAAAGTCGAGCAAGCGGTTTGCCTTATAGTCGGGAATACGGCCAAAGCCGAATCAGAGATTATAAACGGCGCGAGCAGAATCGCTGGTGATCGGCAGAAGGTCACAGTCAGCGGAATAAATGAAGGACAGACTTCACGAGCTGAGTCTGCCCTCGCACCAAGCCATGCACTATTTTTTACTCGCTTTTCCTTCCATCACGGTTGCAAAGTCGCCGCCCTCTGGCGCCATTTCAAATTTGAAGGTATAAGACGTCGGTGAAAGTTGTTTGACGATGTATCGTCCTCTCATCACCTTGTCGCCCATTTTTTCTTCGTTGTTCCAGGTCCAGGTGTCGCCGTCGAAGACGCCCTTCGCCGACACGTCCTCACCCATGCTGTTGTATTCCTGATAGGTGTATGCCTTCTCGTCCGGCTTGTAGCCGAACACGGCCAGACCAGTCGCTTTACCCATTGGGGTATTCCCATCGGAGTGCGTCACAAGGAAAAATCCGCCCGGCATCCACTCGTTATGCTCGGTAACGGAAACTTTCCCGCCCGGACCAAACGGGCCGGGTTTCATATCTCCGTCCAAAGTCCAATTACCGGCAAAATAATCCAACTTCTTGAGTTCAGGCCCCGGTTTCGGCGTCTGGGGCGGAGTTTGAGCTGAGCCCACAACCAGCAACATCAACATCGCAACCCAAAGACTTGCCAATAGCTTTCTCATTTTGCTTGCCCTCTCCTCTAAACAAACGTTCTTATACCGGATTCTGTCGCCTTAAATGTCCCCCAAGCTCCACAGGTTAGGCGTGGACTGCTGAAACTTCAGTTTCCACTGATCACCCTGCTTGACCCACACATTGCTGAGGTGCTGGTAGCGCGCGCCTTCGCCGGGCAGGACTGCATTATAGGTCACAACCGCCGCGTTCTCGTTTAACGGCAAGACTTTAAAGTCATAGAACCTCAGGTCCTTGCCGTGTAAACCGGCTACGCCCTCCACGAAGTCATCTTTCCCAGCCATGTCACCGGTCGTGACAATCGCCGTGAAATCGTCGGTCAGGGTGCGCCTGAAGAACTCAGCGTCTCCCTTCTTCAGCGCTTCGATGGCTGCTTTTTGCGCGTCGAGGACCGCCTGTGCCTCGGGACTCAGGATCTTGCCTTCGCCTTGGAGGGAAGCGGCAGCTAACTCCGGCGGCTTCTCTCCAGCGCTCCCGGCCAGGCATGGCATGGCCACCATGGAACAAAACATCAGTAGAACTAAGCAGTGACTCTTCATCCTTATTTATTCTCCGGTGCGATCTGCACTCTGCTTGCGATGACAGAATTTCTTATCATCCGCGCCAGTTCCGCGCGCGGCGCAGAAGTCTGCTCGCCGCTCGCAAGATTCTTCAGCGCGAAGCTGCCCGCCTTGACTTCATTTTCGCCGACGATCAAAGCAAAGCGCGCGCCCATCTTGCTGGCGGTCTCCAAAGACTTCTTCAACCGAAAACTTTCGTCTCCCAATTCCGTGACTATATCTTCGCCGCGCAACTCCCGCGCCAGCCGCGCCGCCTCGCGATTCATGCCCGCGCCAAGGGGCGCAATATAAACGTCCGGCTGGGGGGCCACCGCATTCGCGGATTGCGGCAGCGACATCACCAGGCGATCCTCGCCGATAGCAAAGCCGATGCCGGGGGCCTGCGGTCCGCCTAACGATTCGGATAATCCGTCGTAGCGTCCTCCGCCGAGAATCGCATTCTGCGCGCCTAACCCGCCATGAGTAAATTCAAACGCAGTCCGTGTGTAGTAATCGAGCCCACGCACCAGGCGATCATTAAGCGTAAACGGAATGCCGGTCGCCTTTAGGATGGCCTGCACCTCATCGAAGTGCTGACGACAGGGTTGGTTGAGAAATTGGCTGATGCGCGGCAGCTTGTCAATAATCGGCTGGTCTTCCGGGATCTTGCAGTCGAAAACCCGTAACGGATTCGTCACTGCGCGCCGCTGGCAGTCGACGCACATCTTTGCGACGACCGGTTCGAGCGCCTTGCGCAGTGCTTCATTAAACAGCGCCCGGTCATTCGGACAACCTACCGAATTCAGTTCCAGCGTCCAACCCGTGATGCCCAGCCGATCGAGAAAAGTCGCCAGCATCTCCAGCACTTCCGCATCGCGCGCCGGAGATTCGCTGCCGGCACTCGGCGGCCCAATGACCTCGGCGCCAATCTGGTAGAACTGCCGGTACCGTCCTTTCTGCGGACGCTCGCGACGGAACTGCGGTCCAATGTAGTAGAGCTTCTGCAAGCCGCGTTCCCAGAGTTTGTGCTCGATGTAAGCACGCACCACGCCGGCGGTGTTCTCGGGACGCAACGTTAGGGACTGGCCTTTATCCGATTGCGCGCGCCCCCTATCTTCCCACGTATACATCTCTTTGGAAACGATGTCGGTTTCCTCTCCGACCGAGCGCGCGAAGAGTTGTGTCTCCTCGAAAACCGGCGTGCGGATTTCCTGGAAGTTGTAGGCGCGGAATACTTCGCGAGCTTTCGCCTCGACGAAGTTCCACAGCGCTGTTTCTGGCGGCAGCAGATCGCGCGTTCCTCGCACAGCTTTGATCATTAGTCGTGGATGGTGCCAGTCGTCGTTGCGGGAAAGCCTTCAGCAGTCAGCATTCAGCCCGTAGCAGTTCCCCACTTAGTACTAGGCATTTACCATGTGGCTAACACGGGCTTCTTGTGCTCCCAGAAAACTCAACTCTAAATGCCAACTGGCACATGCTCGCCCTGGCTGAATGCTGAGTGTTGAATGCCGACTGCTGACTGCTATTTTCTCTCCCGCAAATAAGCCTTCTTATATCCCACGTAATTCTCCACATATCGCAGGATCATCTCTTCATCCTGCTCATTCAGCTTACGCGTGAACTTTCCGGGTGATCCCATCCACAGCGACTTCGGTTCCACTATGGTTTTTTCAGTAATCAGCGTACCCGCGGCAATAATTGAACCTGCGCCGATGCGTGCTCCGTTCAGAATGATAGAGCCCATCCCGATGAGACAGCGGCCTTCGACCTCACACCCATGCAGTGTCACTGAGTGGCCGACCGTGACGTAATCGCCAACCGACACGCCGTACTGGCCCTTCATGCCGTGCAGCACACAGCAGTCCTGGATATTGGAATAGTGGCCCACGCGGATAGAGTGCACATCGCCGCGCAGCACCGCATTCATCCACACACTGGCGTGCTCGCCCAGCACGACATCGCCGATGAGCTGCGCCGAGTCGTCCACGTAGCACGTTTCCGCAAATTGCGGGGTGATGCCGTTGTAAGAGCGAATCATTTATTGGGTTCCACGCTAGCTGGCGTTGGAAATGATGAAGATGAACATACCACGCCTGAAGGCTTCTCTTAAGCTATTTCAAAAATGCCGATAGGCGAATCGAACCACCACAGGTTCACTACTTTGGCGAAGTCGGGGAAAATGATGAAAACGAAAGTACACGACGCGCACCATCCAGACGAGATCACACCGAAGGCAGCCAATGCTCTAGGGATATAATTCGACTTAATCCACAAGTAGCTGCAGACTGTGGCCGCCAATCCCCAAAACAGCAAGCCAACGTAATACTCGTCGAAACGCGCGCTGAGGTATAGCCTCGTCAAAGTCTGCTGTCGCTCTGCTTCAAATACTCGCAAGTAATCAGCGCCACTCAAGAGCCGCAGAGCGTTAAAAAGGTTGAGCGTCATCAGAACCCACATCAAGGCATATAACAGTCTCCCGAATGCCGCCAGCAAGGCAAGGCCCCGATTTATTGGCTTGAGAATCACGTAAAGCGCTGTGAGTTGCACGACAACGGCTACGCAGTAAATCAGGTCGCAGGCGATGCTGATACGAAATAGGCGTTCGTGCGCCATGATACTCCGAGCGGTTTCCGCAGGATTGCCCTCGACAATCAGACGGTCGTGGATACCAAATTGAACAAAGACCACGATGGCGAACGAGATCAGGTAAGCAAGTCCTGCGACTCTTGCAGCCGTGCGTTGTGACTCGTCGCTACCGCTGATTGTCATTTCATCTCCTCCTGAAGTAAGAGGCGTCAGCTTATTCTCGGCTTTCTGTATGCATTTGTGAACCAGACGGGACACAGCCAGAAAATCGTCAGTATGACGATGATGAGTACCGGCACTTCAGGTAGATGTGTCTTACGAATCGCCTCGGGGAACAGCCTGGCGCGCAATCCAGTGCGCCGGAGCACTGGATCGCTGGCCGTGCCGATGAAGAATGAGGTTGTGGCAATGAACAGCGCAACGCACATTCGCCACAGATGACGCACGAGACGTTGTGCGCCCGAGGCCCCTCCCCGAATGAGCATGCGAATGTCCCCGGAGGCAGCAAGCAAAGCCACCGAACCAACGACAATAAGCCACGGGGGCATCTCCACCCTTGTCCGCCCCCATTCGCCGCTTCCCAGGCAAAGATCAAGCCGGTGGCTCCGGTCGCCAATGCGACCAGCAGCAAGCCAAACTCGAGAAGGCCGGTCTCTTTCTCCTTGCGCGTGACGGTCAATCAGGCGGTTGCAACCAGGTAAAACGTAGACATGCCGGCGATAACATTCAGCCGTTGCGACCGCGTCAACGCTAAATACGCACCGGCTGCGGCCATACTCAGCATCGATATGACAAATACGTCGCCAGCCGCTCGATGCAGACGGGCACCTTTGCGAGCAACCAACGCGGTCGATCCCAAGAGAACACCGATGATCCCAGCGCAAAATATGAACAATTAGAACGGGGGAATATGTCATCCGACTGTTCCTCTCTATTTCCCAATGAGCGCTCGTCCCGCATCAGGGGTGCATTGCGCTAGG
>QIAP01000184.1 GCA_003225075.1 Acidobacteriota bacterium
TGCTCACCGGTCACCGGCCTTTTCACCTGAAACGGTACACGCCTGCCGAACTGGAGCACGCCATCTGCGAAGTGGAACCGGAAAAACCCAGCACAGCCGCAACCAGGCCGGAGCAGATCGTCGATCCGGACGGCACCACGCAGACTGTGCTCACCCCGGAGGAGGTCAGCCGGGTGCGTGAGGGAATACCAGAGAAACTTCGTCGCCGGCTATCCGGCGATCTGGACAATATTGTTCTCATGGCGCTTCGCAAAGAGCCGCAGCGCCGGTACGGCTCCGTGGAGCAATTCTCGGAAGATATCCGGAGACACCTCGAAGGTTTGCCGGTTAGCGCGCGCCAGCCGACCATCACTTAC
This sequence comes from Acidobacteriota bacterium, assembly GCA_003225075.1. Taxonomy (GTDB): domain Bacteria; phylum Acidobacteriota; class Terriglobia; order Terriglobales; family Acidobacteriaceae; genus Gp1-AA124. Next base: position 357 of record QIAP01000184.1, read on the forward strand.
CGAGTTTCTAAGTTTGTTCGAAGACACCAGGCAGGAGTTGCTTCCGCCACACTGTTGGTGCTCACCTTGATCGGCGGCATTGTTTCCACCGCACGAGAAGCGCATGTTGCGCGGACAGAAAAGGCGCGAGCCGAACGCCGCTTCAATGATGTCCACCAGCTAGCGAACTCGTTTCTTTTCCAGTTTCACGACGCCATCAAGGATCTGCCGGGATCGACCCCGGCTCGCAAGCTGGTAGTCGAAAAGGCGCGGCAGTATCTCGATAGCCTTGCCAAAGAAGCTGGCAACGACGCGTCCTTGCAGCGCGTCTGCCAATTCCGCCACTTTCGCAAGTTGTACTGAAGCAAGAGTAACCATGCCGCGCGATAGTAAGAATATCTTACCCGATTTGAATTTCTCCTCCAGGCTCGAAGATGACTCACACGACCCCGCCTCGCGGGAGAAGTAGTAACTTACTGTTTGGTCTAAGAATATTTGTCAGACCATTCGGTTACGATGCATGAGTGTCGCGGTAGAAAATGGGGATGTCGCCCCGAGGGAGGCGCGCAATCATGAGCACGAGTTCGTAACCTGCAGGATACGAAAGCAATCCTGTTCGCCGGTTTTCAACTGGGCGACGGCGACTACGGCAGGGTGTTGCTCAGTCCCTGATAGAGGTATATGCCGGCGATCACCAGGATTAGGACGCCCGACACCGCGCCCAGCACCTTCACGTAGGGACTAATCTTATTCACCTTGGACAGGACTTCAGCTTGTTCCTGTTCCATGTGCGTGTCTGATTCATTCAAGAAGAGCTGATCATCCTCATGCATCGTGAGCGTGCTGCGGTAGATCAGGAGGATAATCAGGATAGCGGTGAGAACACCCCACACAACCAGCAGCCCGATCAAAGGAGACATACGCCACCTCGGCACTGATCTCGAGCTGGCCCCGCGAAATCCCACCCCGAGTGCAGGTGTTGGGAAGGGGCCCTTTTTCTGTAGCAAGATTATAGCCCTGTTTGGCAAGCCTGACACGGCTGTTCTTCGGGCTGCGACTTTAGGATGCACAGGGGCATCTAAAGAATAGAGACAGAAGGAGTTTTGAAAGAGATTCCTGGTCGCGTTTTCGGCAAAAGCGGTATTTATCTTTGTTATAATTTAGAGTTGCACCACTCAAGGAGATACAAATGGCCACGACAACCACACCGGAAGTGAAGCCCAAGACCGCACCTGTCACATTGACCCCACACGCGGTTGCCAAGGTGAAAGAGATCATGGCGCAGCAAAATCCATTACCTGCCGGGCTCCGGGTGGGAGTTGTTGGCGGCGGTTGTTCCGGATTCTCCTATTCCATGTCGTTCGAGAACAGCGCGGGAATGATGGACAAGACATTCGACATGGAGGGCTTGAAAGTGTTCGTCGATGCTACTTCGATGATGTATCTGGACGGATGTATCGTCGACTATGTCGAGACCTTGGAAGGGGCGGGATTCAAGTTCGAGAATCCCAACGTGAAGAGCACATGCGGCTGTGGCTCCTCGTTCAACGTGTAACACCGCTGGGATTTCTTTGAAGGCAAAGTTTTAAAGGCCTCACTCGACATGAGGCCTTTTCTCTTGGGATGTTAGTTAGGAGGAGTACCGCCCGGCGGCGGTGACATAGGTGGGGGAGGGCTGCCGGGATTCGTCCCGGGGCCAATCCCATTTGGGAGAGGGGGTTGACCGGGTTGAGTGTTCGGTCCGGCGACTTGCAGCGGAGGCTGTGCCGGAGTGTTCAAAAGGCCGCCACGGTCACTTGATGGGTCGTAGATGAATTGCCATTCGTTGTAATGGCTCTTATTGTTGAATTCACGGATAGTTTCTTTTTCGCTGGTGCTGACGACTCCTACGATAGGCCCCCCGCCAAAGACCTTGCCGGTTAGGGAGTCGCCTGAAGTTGAAGCTGGGCCATTTTCCTGCTGAGGTGATTTTGGAGATAGCTGTGACGGAGAGCCGGCAGGCTGCGCCGGATTCTGGTTGTTTTCACCTTCTGCGTTCACCGGGACCGGTGCAACATTTGCAGCCTGCAGGCCAGCTTGGGGAGCACCACCACCGACGACCGGTTGGGCGGCAGCGCCCCCCGGGCCTTCGTTCTTCACCACCATCGCCGGGGGAATACCACCTCCGGAGGTAAGTTTCACATCACCAAAGTGAAGCAACTTGAAGTCCTGGCCCGTAATCGGATCTTTGTAACGCCGGCGCAGGAAGCGCAGATTGTTGGTGCTTTCCAGATCTTCGAGGCGAACCGGGTAGCGTCCAAATTTCTTGAAGTAGCGTCTTACGGCGCGCGAATATTGCACACCGCGGTGGATCATCTCCTCTTCGCGATCGCGGCGGATCCGGAAAGTGATCATCGGCGTCACCGCGGTCGCAGCAATTGCCAATATCCCGACAAAAAAAATCAAAGTGAGCAGGATGTACCCACGCTCGCGCCGCCGGTACGCGTGGCCACAGCCGTGTTTGGAATTACGAGCCATAAGTGGTAAGCCCTGGCTTTTCCGCCAGAGATCTTGCTTTTCCATTACCCCAGCGTCAGCGGGAGGCTCTGGGTATTGTTATTGAGCACGTCTTCTACTTCCACGGAAGCCGGCCCGATGTGCAGAACTCGATAGCGACGATTGACGATGTCGCCTTCACCCGCAATGAATATATCTTCCCCTTGCGAAAGAAAAACTTTCTTAGGCTGGCCGGGCTTATTGGCGAACCCAAAAAACTTAAGGTTGATTGGCGGTGGCGCAGGCGGCTGTGCAGGTCCTGGATTCGGCGGCGTGTCCGTGGGACCGGGCGCAATTGGCCGTGGAATCGGTTCGGCCTGAGCTACGAAAATGTTCCGTCCTGAGCCCGCGTATTTGGTCTCTTCGCTCTGTTTCAGCAGATTAAGTTGCAGGGTCGGATCGAGCGTTGGAGCGGCGACGCGCGCATTCTTGGCTGGACTGGTCGCGCCCCGGCGGTGCGAAAGACGTGAGGCAGGCGGGAGTGTTGCGGGAGCCTGCGTGGTATTGGCGGACGCAGGCGAACCGGAGTTGCTGAACAGCGCGTTGGCTACAATTATGATGGCCAGCCCTGCCAGTACAAGCGCCGAGATCACCTTGGTTCGACTATCCGCTCCGATTTTCAACTACGCACCAGTCCTCAAATAAGTTTCGAGTTTCATCTGCAGTTTGACTGGACCATTTTGTTCGCCGCCCAAGGTCACGCTGTTTACATTAAAGAACATCTGGTCCCGCTCCAGGGCATTGATAAATCTTACTAGTTGAAGATAGTCGCCGGAAAGATCAGCCTCA
>QIAP01000185.1 GCA_003225075.1 Acidobacteriota bacterium
TCTGTCACATCGGTTGGCTCCAGTTCACCCCAGTCCCCGATTGCGTGACGGGCCAAGAAGCAGCTAGGCGGTTGCTTCGCTCTCTCGAGCGCAGCTAGCGCCCCGGGCGTGGCCACAATTTGGCCAAGTGGGAACAATGGAAACATGACAATGACTCCTCTCTTCAGCCCATGCGGACGAGCGTCGCCCGCATGAGTCGTCTAAAGCAGAAGTGTGGTTACCTTCTTGGGAAAGGGGCGGCGGCGGACACCGCCTCGCAGGCTAGAACGACTGTGAGAACCGGGCCTCCAGGAATTCGCCCAGCTTGGCCGTAGCCTTGAACTGCGTGATTGGATCCAGTTGCTTAAACGCCGACGTGAACGCATTGGAGAGACTCCAGATGGTTCGCGGCCGGAATTCCTCGTACTTTGGCTCGAAGTAGAGGTCATGCACACTGCGGGCAAGGTGCTTTGGAGCTTCCAGTCTGCCCTCGACGAATGCCTCGTAGATGACCACCTTCGCGGTGACGTCCGTCAATTCGCTTCTTTGCCAAGCCTCCACCTGCTTTCGCATGGGCTCGAAGTTCCGCTGCATTCGGCCAACGCCAACCGAGATGCAGTCGATGAGCGAGAACGACTTTGAGTGCTTGGCGAGCACCGGGGTGAAGACGCCTGGGACAATGCTTCCGAAATTGACAAAACCCTCCCGAAATTCTGCCATGTTGGAACCTCGTCTGATTCCTTTCTCCGCCCCTAAAGTGTAATTGGAACCTGTAGCGGGCTGGCCGCTTGTTGTCTTCGTGCTTAACCCCGCGCGGTTGTTCATTTATGTTGCCGGTTGGTCACAGATGCAAATCTCAGGCGCAGATCCCAGTACCAAACAGCTCGTTACCTTGACCAAGGTTCTCATTGGCCTGACGATTCTTCTAGTGATCGGCGTGGGAGTTCAGATTTAGGTTACTGGTGACGCATAGTATGTCTCAAAGCATTATTGGCGGAGAACTTGTTCACTCTTCCGAATGCCTCGCCCAAGGGATTAGCGCCATTGAGCTAGTGTGCGAAAACCCTGACGGCCAAGAGTTTTTAACCGACATTTTCTTCTGCCGATTTACTGCCGAAAGCGTTAAAAATAGCGTTGACGCATAATCGTAGTGTATATGACAGCCTTTATGTGGCACTCGTAGTACAGGCTGCAGTACAAATGGTTACTGCCGATGAGCGATTAACTAACGCTGTCGCAGCACACCTGCCGGTTAAATGTTTGGGGACATTGTGAGCTTGTATAACCCGTATTACGGGCAGACGAAATAGATCTCTAGCCCAGAATCGGCAGCGCTCTGATTCGCTTCTTCGTCGCCGCATAAATCGCGTTGCACAGCGCTGGCGCCAGCGGCGGGACCGGCAGTTCACCTGCGCCGGTCGGCGATTCTGTGCTCGGCACGAAATACGCTTCCACGGTGGGTGCTTCGCTCATGCGGACCGGCTCATAGTCATCAAAGTTGCCCTGCACCACCCGTCCCTTGTCGATAGTGATTTTCGCTCGCAGCGCATTCGTTAAGGCGAAGTTCACACCGCCCTGAATCTGTTGCTCGAGAATATTGGGATTGACGACCTGGCCGCAATCAATCGCGCCCACCACCCGGTGTACACGCGGACGATTGTTCTCCATCGAGATCTCGACCACTTCGGCCATGTAGGAGTTGAAGCACGCGAAGCAGGCAATCCCGTGATAATGCCAAGCCGCCAGCGGCTTGCCCCATCCCGCTTTCTCCGCAGCAAGCTGTAATACGCCGCGCATGCGTTCCGTATGCCACCCGTTAAGGCTTCCGTCCGCGGACAGCAAGCGAAGCCGCAGCTCGAGCGGATCTTTTCCTCCCGCCGCTGCAATTTCATCAATGAAGGACTCGCTGGCAAAGGCTACCTGCAAGGCATTGACCGCCCGCATCCAGCCCAACGGCACCGGAGTTTCCGTCATCACATATTCGACCGAGGCGTTTGGAAAAGAGTAGACAAACGAAGCTTCTTCTTTCACCTCCGCGTCGATGCCACCTTCCGCCGGAAATCCTTTCTGAACGTTGATGGAAGGCATAATGATGCGATGGGAAAACGCAACCGGCCAACCTTGGCTATCCAGCACTGCTCTCAACTGGTGGTAGCTCGCCGGGCGATAGGTGGAGTTGCGCATATCGTCTTCGCGCGTCCACTGAACCTTGACCGGCCCGCCGATTGCTTTCGACACCAGCGCCGCCTCGACCCCGTAGTCGTGCTCCAGCCGACGACCAAACCCCCCGCCCATCAGCGTGACATTGATTTTGACTTGATCGGGCTCGAGACCGATCGCTTGCGCCGCGGAATCGCGCAAATCCTGTGGTACTTGCGTCGGCGACCAGATTTCGCACTTCGAGCGCTGATAATGCGCTGTAGAGTTGCCCGGCTCCATAGGGGCATGTGCCATGAAGGGCAATTCGTACGCCGCCTGTATGCGACGCCCAACTGCTTTTGAAACATTGCCCACGGAATACAGCGTCGCGCCTTTTTTCGAGGACGACTGCTTCAGCGAGTCCATAGTCGCTGCAGAAGTGAGATCCTTATTGGGTCCCTCGTCCCAGGTCACGTTAAGCAGGCGCCGGCCTTCCAATGCATTCCAGGTGCTGTCGGCGACGACCGCCACGGCCGAGTCGCCGATCTTGCCCACGTAGCTCACACCGGGAACCTGCTTCGCGTCGTGATCGTCGAAACTTGCTACCTTGCCACCAAAAACGGGGCGACGAGCGAGCACGGCATATTTTATGTTTGGCAGACGGAAGTCGATTCCGTAGTCCGCGGTCCCATTTGTTTTGGACAGCGTGTCAACACGTCCCACTCGCGTGCCCACAATCTTGTAATCTTTTGCTGGCTTGAGGGGAGGGTCGGTGGGAATGGGAAGGGTCGCCGCCCGGCCAGCCAGTTGGCCATAAGTAAGGCGGCGGTTGGATGCGGCGTGAGTGACCGCCCCATTCTCCGCCTTGCACCCTGTGCGGCTGACGCCCCACTCCAAAGCGGCCGCAGTAATTAGCATTTCGCGGGCGGCGGCGCCCGCTTTGCGCATTGGATCCCATGTGGAGCGCACGCTCGCACTACCGCCGGTCGTCTGGTCACCGTAGAGTGTGCTGGCTCCAGCCTGTTCGATCGTGATCTGCTTCCAGTCAGCCTCCAGTTCCTCCGCGAGAATCATGGGGAGAGAAGTTCGCACACCTTGTCCCATCTCCGAGCGCGCCACAACGACCGTGACTCTGTTGTCTGGTGTGATCTTCAAATACGCATTCGGCGCGAAGGCATCGCCGTTCCCGCCCGACGAGCAGTGCGGCAGGTAGAAGCCAATGACCAAGCCGGCGCCGGCCGCCACTCCGGCACCAAGAAATTCGCGGCGGGAGACGGGACTCATTGCGCGCCTCCCGCGTTAGCGGCGGCGTGAATTGCACGCCGGATGCGGTCATACGTCCCGCACCGGCAAATGTTTCCTGTCATGGCTTGGGTAATGTCGTCGTCGGAGGGATGCGGATTCTTGGCCAGCAGGGCCGCTGCCGCCATGATCTGTCCGCTCTGGCAATAACCGCATTGCGGGACTTCTTCCGTGACCCACGCTTTTTGCAACGCAGTCAGGCCATTGGCCGAGAGTCCCTCGATGGTGGTGATGTTCTTTCCCGCAACTTGCGAGACAGGTGTGGAACAAGACCGCACCGCGG
>QIAP01000051.1 GCA_003225075.1 Acidobacteriota bacterium
TGGCCATCCGATTCGAGTGCCGGGCGTTGGTAAGCCATAGATCGTTGGTAAGTAGGGTCTCCATTTGCGCCGCGATAAACCGCATCTTCGACGCCAACTGCATCCCTTGTTTTCGCAAATAGAGGAAATCCCGACCGACCTTACTTTCCGCCAGGTTTTCATTGAACAAGACGACTGCCTCCCCACCCATGAGCCCATTCTTGGTCCCACCAAAAGAGAGCGCGTCTACCCTTAGATCACCTGTCGCCTGACGCAGCGTCTGTCCCAAACTAGCTGCCGCATTCGATATCCGCGCCCCGTCCATGTGCAGAAACATCTCGCGATCATGCGCGAAGCCTGCGAGTGCCTGAATCTCTTCCGGCCGGTAAACCGTTCCCACTTCAGTGGATTGTGTTATAGAAATCACCCGCGGCTGTACATGGTGCTGGTCGCCGATTCCATGGTAGGCATGCTCCACAGATTCAACCGTCAATTTCCCATCTCGCGGCGCGAGGGGAATGAGCTTGCACCCAGTGAATTTTTCAGGCGCGCCACACTCGTCGGTATAGATGTGGGCGGCCTCGGAGCAGATCACCGCATGGTATGACTCCGTCAGTGACTTGAGACTAAGCACGTTGGCGGCAGTCCCGTTGAAGACGAAATACACATTGATGTCCTCGCCAAAGTGCTCACGAAATTTCTTCACTGCGGATTGGGTGTAGGCGTCGTCACCGTATCCCACGACATGGCCCTGGTTAACAGCACCAATCGCCTTAATAATGTCGGGATGAATCCCTGCATTGTTGTCGCTGGCAAAGCTGCGCAGAGGTTTCATCGCCCAAACAATTTAGCAGACCCAACCCGCTTGCGCTTGCCCGCCAGGGTGGCGCCCACTCAAGAGGACTGGAAGCCGTGCGCGTCCGCATGGTAGTTTTATGGCTCACTGAGAATGAATAGAAACCTCAATATTTACGGCCAGCGCAAAGCACGGAGCAGGCCAATAAGTTTCCTGTGGACGGTGGCGGCCGCAGCGATGAGTTTCACCATTGCCTGCGGCGGAAAAGACCCCAAGGCTGCAGGACCACAGGGGCCTCCAGCCATGCCAGTCAAAGTCCAGACGGCGCGCTCGGTGGCGGTGAACGACACCACGGAGTACGTGGCCACACTGAAGTCGCGCGATTCTGCCGTCATCATGCCTCAGGTCGAAGGCCAGATTACCCAGATCTACGTGCATTCCGGCGATCGAGTTTCGCCCGGCGCTCCGCTAATGCAGATCGACCCGGCCAAGCAGCAAGCCACCGTCACTAGCCAGGAGGACACGCGGGCAGCGCAGGAGGCCAATTTGAAGTGGGCCCGCAAGCAGTACGATCGGATCAGTTCGTTGTATGCGGCGGGCGTCGCCAGCAAACAAGAATCTGATCAAGCCAAAACGGCGCTGGACGCAGCGGAAGCGCAGTTGCGCGCTCTCGATGCCAGTGTGCGTGAACAGCGGGTGCAGCTTCACTATTACCGCGTGGCGGCGCCCGCCGCAGGAATTGTCGGCGACATCCCTGTTCGAGTCGGTGATCGCGTAACCACTACTACACCGCTCACCACGGTAGATAAACCCGGCACTCTGGAGGCATACATTTACGTACCCATTGAGCGTGCGTCGCAGCTGCGCCTCAACATGCCGGTGCAGATAATGGATTCTTCGGGACATGCAATCGCTGAAAGTCGCATCAGCTTCATCTCTCCCCAGGTGGATAACACGACCCAGACAGTCCTCGTGAAATCCCGAATCGCAAATAACAATAACAAAGACATTCTGAGAACGTCTCAGTTCATTCGTGCCCGCATTATCTGGGGCACCCGCAATGGACCGGTGGTGCCTGTGTTGGCGGTATCGCGAGTCGGGGGCCAGTACTTCGCATTCGTCGCAGAGCAAAACAACGGCTCCTACGTCGCACATCAGAAACCACTGAAGCTTGGGGAAATAGCAGGCAATGACTACGTCGTGCTGGACGGAATTAAGCCGGGGGACAAAGTGGTTGTCTCCGGCACGCAGTTCCTGGTAGATGGCATGCCGGTGATTCCGCAAAGCTGATTCTGCTGTAGCTGCACCCGAACGTTCCTACAAGCTCCTATGTTCGTTGACTTCTTCATACGACGTCCGGTGTTTGCCACGGTTTGCGCCCTACTGATCATACTGGCGGGCTCGGTCGTAATCCCTTCGCTTCCCATTGCGCAATTTCCTACTCTGGCTCCGCCTCAGGTGGGCGTAACTAGCGTCTACATCGGCGCCAGTGCCCAGACGGTCGAAACTGCGGTCACAACGCCGCTCGAACAACAGATCAACGGCGCTGAGGGGATGAAATACATCACCTCCTCGAGCAGCAGCAACGGCGTGAGTCAGGTCGTCGCCACATTTGATCTTGATCGTAACCCTGACTTAGCGGCCGTCGACATCCAGAACCGTGTGAATACTGCGCAGGGACGTCTGCCCGGCGCCGTCAAAGCCACCGGCATTACCATCGCCAAGAGTTCGCAGAACTTCGTTTTCGGCGCCGCTGTCTATTCCCCGGACGGTCGCTACGATCCCCTGTTCATGAGTAATTACCTGGACGTTTATGTCAAGGACTCGCTGAAGCGCGTGCCCGGCGTTGCCGACGTTCTCATTTTTGGCGAGCGCAAATACTCCATGCGATTGTGGCTGGATCCGGTCCGCATGGCGGGTCGTGGCCTAACCGCGCCGGATGCGGTTAACGCGCTCGCCGAACAGAACGTCGAAGTGGCCGCCGGACAAGTCGGGCAGCCTCCCACGCAATCGGGACAGGCTTATCAGATCAGCGTGCGCGCCATCGGCCGTCTCAGTGAACCGGCTCAATTCGAGAACATCATCCTTAAAACTAACGCCGATGGGACATTGGTACGCGTGAAAGATGTGGGGCGCGTCGAACTCGGGGCGGAAGACTACGGCTCCGAACTCCAGTTCGACGGGAAGGACGCAGTAGGCATAGGCATCACCCAACTCTCCACTGCCAACGCGCTAGAGGTGGATCGGACAGCCATAGCAGAACTGGAAAGGCTCTCCAAACATTTCCCGCCGGGCATGGTCTATAACCTGGCGTTTGACACCACCGACGCGGTGAGTGAGTCCATCAAAGATGTGCTCGGCACTCTCATTCAAGCCATCGTGCTGGTTATCCTGGTGATTTTCATTTTCCTGGAAGACTGGCGCAGTACCATCATTCCGGCCGTGACTATCCCGGTTTCGCTCGTGGGGACGTTCGCCTTCGTCAAACTGCTCGGATTTTCCATTAACACCCTGACTCTGTTTGGCATCACCCTGGCTACAGGACTTGTCGTCGACGACGCCATCGTGGTGATTGAGAACATCCAGCGCCACATCCAGGAAGGCGAGCGGGACGCGCACAAAGCAGCCTCAACTGCCATGAAAGAGGTGACCGGAGCGGTCATCGCAACCTCCCTGGTGCTGGTGGCCGTGTTCCTGCCGGTCGCGTTCTTTCCCGGCACGACGGGAATTCTTTTCCGGCAGTTCGCACTCACTATCGCATTCTCCATTTCCATTTCGGCTTTCAATGCATTGACTCTCGCTCCGTCGCTTTCTGCGATCCTGCTGGGACGCGAGCGTGGCAAGCACGGTTGGTTCTTTTCCAAGGTCGACAAAGTAATCGCTGGCATAACCGAAGGCTACCGGCGCTCCCTGCGCAGATTCCTCAACTACCGGGTAGTTGCGGTGATTCTGTTTTTCGCCGGCCTCGCAGTGACCTATTTTGTATTGGTTCGTGTGCCAAAGGGCTTCGTCCCCAACGAGGACCAGGGTTACTTGATCATTGCTGTGCAAGCGCCTTCTGGAGCAGCGCTGGAGTACACCAAGAATATCGGCCAACAGATCACAGCGGTCCTCTCCAAGGCGCCGGAGGTAAGGGACGTTTTCGCGATCTCCGGCTTTGGTTTTGCCGGAAGCGCACCGAATCGAGGGGTCACCTTCGCCACCCTTCGCCCATATTCCGCGCGCAAGGGAAATCAGCATACTGCTGACGCGGTGCTAGCCCGCCTGCGCGGACCACTATTCGGAATCTCCGGTGCTATCGTGATTCCCTTTTCTCCGCCGTCCGTTTCCGGTGTGGGTGCTTTCGGGGGTTTTCAATTTGAGGTGCAGGACCAGGGCAATCATACGCTTGAGGAACTCGCTAAGGTCACATCCGATGTCGTTCATCAGGGCAGCGCTCGCAAAGATCTAGCCGGTTTGTACACTGGCTACACCGCCAATGATCCCCAGTTTCTGATAACCATCGACCGGGAAAAAGCTAAGAGCCTGCACGTCCCGTTGCAGCAGATCACGGATACCCTCGGAATCTATATGGGATCGGCGTACGTGAATGACTTTGACTTCAACAACCGGTCCTATCGCGTCTACGTGCAGGCTGACAAGCAGTTCCGTTCGCGCCCGCAGGATATGCGCCAGTTCTATGTTCGCTCCGATAGCGGGGCCATGATCCCATTGGACAACCTGGTCTCGATCACTCAGACCACAACTCCCCAAGTGATCAGTCACTACAATCTGTTCCGTTCGGCTGAAATTGACGGGTCGGCCGCGCCCGGGTTCAGTTCCGGCCAGGCAATCTCTGCCATGGAAGGCTTGAGCAACAAGACGCTCCCGCAGGGATTCACTTATCAATGGACGGGACTTTCTCTGGAAGAATTGCAGTCGGGGGCGACATCCCTCATCCTATTCGGCCTCGGGACACTGGTCGTATACCTGACGCTCTCCGCCCAATATGAAAGCTTCGTGTTGCCTTTCATCGTACTGCTGGCGGTTCCCATGGCAATGCTGGGGGCTCTGGGCGCGCAGTGGATGCGCGGCTTGGAGAACGATGTTTATTGCCAGATCGGACTAGTGATGCTGGTGGGACTATCCAGCAAGAACGCCATTCTGATCGTCGAATTTGCCGAGCAGTTGCGGCACCGCGGCATGCCGCTGGTAGAAGCAACCATTGAAGCCGCTAGAATCCGTCTGCGACCTATCTTGATGACGTCGTTCGCATTCATTCTTGGCGTTATACCCCTGGTGATAGCCAGCGGCGCGGGAGAAAAAGGACGTCATTCCGTCGGCACCACCGTGTTCGGCGGCATGATTATGTCCACCATCCTCAACCTCTTTTTCATCCCCGTGCTCTACCTGGTCATTGAGGGTTGGCGCGAGCGTGGCCAGGCTGACGTTGGGTGAACTGTTCGCCGAGATGCAAGAAGCGGTAAGCTCACTATGCGTCCACTTGGCGAAACAAACGAACATTTCCAGTCGGAGCGGACACCAACTGATCTCATAAAATATTCGGTGGCACCCGGGGATAGAGTATTGAGAATGTAGCCGCGCCTTGCCGTCCGGAGGACGAGAATGAAATTTCGCATAGTACTCGCCATTCCATTGCTGGGCATACTCTTCATCGTTGCATCCCAGCAGATGTTACAAGCGAAGTCTAGAATGCACAAAAAGGCGTTTGGCAAGACCGACAGCCAAGAGGTTGATCTGTACACCCTCACCAACAACAGCGGCGTCGAGGTAGCCATCACCAATTTCGGTGCGACTGTGGTGTCGCTGAAAGTCCCCGACCGTCAGGGAAAGTTCGCTGATGTAGTCCTTGGCTACGATGATCTTGACGGTTATGTCACCGATAAAGCCCATTTTGGCGCCACCGTCGGCCGTTACGCCAATCGCATCGCTCATGGCAAATTTGTTTTGAATGGAACTACCTACACGCTCGCCAAAAATAACGGTGAAAATCACTTGCACGGCGGCATTCGCGGTTTCGACAAAGTTCTTTGGACCGCTAAAGACGTTTCTACGCCCGCGGCTGCCGCGCTCCAATTGAACTACCTAAGTAAGGACGGAGAAGAAGGTTATCCCGGCAACTTGTCCGCGCAGGTCACCTACACTCTGGCCAATAACAACGAGCTGCGCATCGACTATGCCGCAACCACGGACAAGGACACCATTGTTAACCTGACGAATCACTCCTATTTCAATCTGGCCGGGCAAGGACAAGGCGATATCCTCCAGCACCAGCTCCGGCTAGATGCCAGCCGGTTCACTCCAGTGGATGCCACTTTGATTCCTGCCGGAGAAATTCGCAGTGTGAAAGGTACGCCTTTCGACTTCACGCACTCAACAGCGATCGGCTCTCGCATCGGCCAGGACGATGAACAACTGAAGCTGGGTCAGGGATACGACCATAACTTCGTATTAGATGACGACATTCGAGGGAAGCCTGTGCTGGCTGCCGAAGTCTACGAACCCACCTCGGGTCGGACGATGGAGGTATGGACCACCGAACCGGGCATCCAGTTTTACACCGGAAATTTCCTGGATGGTACCGCCCACGGCAAAGCGGGGAGGACGTACCCTCGCCGCTCGGGATTTTGTCTCGAGACACAGCATTTTCCCGATTCCCCCAACAAGCCCAAGTTCCCCTCGACGATCCTGAAACCAGGAACCCGGTTCAAATCCACCACGATTTACAAATTCTCTGCCAGGTAGGAGGGAACCAAACTGAAGACGATCAAGAATTGATTATTTATGCGGGGAATCTAGTCATTCACCAATTGCGGGAAGAAAGTTTCATCACGCAGCAACGCTTCAACGCCCTGCACCAGATCTCGAATCACATCCGCCTTCGAGACCGCACCGCGGACACCTACCCCTCGCGCCAGTTCAATCAATTGGTTGGACAGAAACATGCTGAAAAGTAAGATCGGGATGTGGGGAATCGTTCTGGCGATTTCAGCCGCCGACTGCAGGCCATTCATTACCGGCATGGCAAAATCCAGAACCACAAGATCGGGATTCAAACGGCGTGCCTCCTCAACCGCGTCACGACCGTCGACAGCTTCACCGCAGACCTCCCAGTCGGGATGCCGTCCCAGCAAATTGCGTACCTGCCGGCGGACCAATTCATTGTCATCTGCTATCAGGATTCGTGCGGGCAACACGCCTCCACGGACTGATTGGAATGGATGGATCTTACAGACGAGCGGCGGAATGATTCTCTCAGAGGCGCGACGGGATGTGAATGGCACTATAAGGCCAACCTATAGCACAGCTGTGCTATTAAATCGTTTCAACCCTGATAAATTCTGTTTAAGTGGGCGAAATTTTGCGCCCCATATCTCGGCTTAAGCCCTTTTTAATCAAACCCCTTGCGCCGGGCCCGCATGGTACACTCGGGTAAGAAGCTCTGGCGGAAGGCCTAAAACGAGTAAGATCGTTTACCGCGGGCACCGCATCAACAATGCGGTAAAGGTTCCTAGGCAGCAATCGCCCCCGCAGTCACGTCGTCGCGGTTGACTTCCAAGAGCAGTCGCCGTCCCCTGAAGGAGGACACTCGATGAAAACTTTTGTTCTAGCATTGCTTCTCGGAGTCTTACCCGCCTACGCACAAGACTCCCCTGCTACGCCTCAGCAGAATTCCGATGCTGCCGGCGGCACGAATTCCACCGCTCCCCAACAGAATCCAAACGCCACGAGCGCGGAGAACCGCCAGGGTCTGACTCAAAAAGGAATTGACCGCATTATCAAGGAAGTGCATCACGAGCTCGTGCTGCTGCCGTTTTATGGCGTGTTCGATAACCTCGCCTACAAGGTCACGCCGGATGGCACCGTCACGCTCCTGGGACAGGTTTCCCGCCCCACGTTGAAGACGGACGCCGAGCGGGCAGTGAAACATATCGAAGGTGTGGAGCGTGTAGACAATCAGATTGAAGTGCTACCCACTTCCCCCAACGATGATCGGATCAGGCGCGACACCTATCGCGCCATTTATGGAAACGAAGTCTTGAGCCAGTACTCCCTGCGAGCGGTACCGCCGATACACGTCATCGTCAAGAATGGAAATGTCACTCTCGAAGGTGTGGTCGCACGCCAGATGGACAGACAGATTGCGGAGATGCAGGCCAAGAGCGTCCCCGGAGTTTTCTCAGTCACCAACAATCTGCGAGTCGAGACCGACTAATGCTGTTGCTGTGCAGTTTTGAGGTGTTCCACGTGGAACCTTGCGCGTAAGGTTCCGCGTGGATTACATTTTCTCGATCCGCCATTTCGTAGCTCAAAATCGCGCCCTTCCCTTGGAGGGCCCCCGAAATTTCCTCAAAACTAATACCTGGACCTGCAGCAATAAGAATTTTCCATCGCATCAGCCTCGTAACTCACGAGACACTTCCGGGCAGGGTTTGCATGTGGAAATATTAGAGTTTGAATCAAAGCGTCGGCCTCGACCCGGCAACTAAAGCACAGTAGGATGGCATCATGAAAAGGCTTCTACTTTCAATTTGCATAGCGCTGATGGCTGGATGGGCCGTGGCCCAGCAGGATACGGCTCCCGTTGAGCCCATGGATCAGACCCCGGTGTTCCGGGTCAACGTGGTATCTCGGACGACGAAAGCGGTGAACTATCGTCATCGCGGCGGCTCGACCACTGTTGACTTCAAAGGAACCAATCTCATGCCGGAAGCCAGCGGCCGGGCGAAAGTGGACAGCAAAGCCGGACGCCTGGAGATCAGTGCTGACTTTGCCCACCTGCAGCCTGCGAGCAAGTTTGGGGCTCAGTATCTAACCTACGTGCTTTGGGCCATTACTCCTGAAGGTCGTTCGGTAAACCTGGGCGAGATCGTGCCCAATAATGGCGGGAAAAACGGCATCGACGTCACCACCGACTTACAAGCCTTCGGCATGATCGTCACGGCTGAGCCTTATTTCGCTGTGACCCGGCCCAGCAATCTGGTGGTTGTGGAAAATATCATTCGCCAGGAGACTAAGGGATTCGAGCAGCCCATCGACGCCCGCTTCGACATGCTCGAAGGCGGACAGTACACCATTGATGTGCCTGCGGCACAACTTCCCTCGGCCAAGGCGGCTCCTAAAACACCCTTGGACTTGCTCGAAGCCCGCAACGCTGTTGCCATTTCTAAGGCCGCTGGGGCGGACCGTTATGCGGCCGATAGCCTGGCCAAAGCTACCGACATGCTCACACGCGCGGAAGACTACCTTCGCCGCAAACAGGGCAGAACTCCAATTGGCACTGCGGCTCGTGGCGCCACGCAAATGGCCGAAGACGCTCGTGTCCTGACTCTGCAAAGAAAGGAACAGGAAAGAGTCGCCGCGGAAAAGCGGGCCATGCAGGAAGCGCAGGAGAAGGCTGAGGCCGAAGCCAAGGCGTCCGCCGAGGCGGAAGCCAAAGCTAAAGCTCAGGCAGAAGAAGATGCCCGTCGGCGTTCGCAGGCCGAAGCAGATCAGGCAGCAGCGGAGAAAGCCAGGGCAGAAGCGCAACTGGAGCAAGCAAAAGCAGAGGCCTCCCGCAGTGCCGCCTTGGCGGAACAGCAGAAGGCGCAGGCGGAAGCCGAAAAGTCGCGCTTGGCCGCCGACGAAGCCATTCGTCAGAAAGAAGAAATGCGGGCGCGCCTGCTCAAGCAACTCAACCAGGTACTGGAGACAAAGGATACCGCCCGCGGTTTGATTGTCAGCATGCCAGATGTGCTTTTCGACAGCGGACAGTACACCCTGAAACCGGCAGCCCGCGAACGCCTGGCGAGAATTTCAGGGATTGTGCTTGCCTATCCCGACTTGAGACTGGAAATCGAAGGGCATACCGACAACATCGGCAGTGATGAGTTCAATCAGATTCTTTCAGAGAAACGCGCCGCCACCGTCAGGGATTACCTGCTCACCTCGGGAGTTCCAATCGACAATATCATCGCCCGCGGCTTGGGGAAGACGCGCCCAATCGCTGATAATGCCACCGCGTCCGGCCGGAAACTAAATCGCCGCGTGGAAATGATTGTTTCTGGCGACGTGATTGGGACCCGGGTCGGGAGCAGTCCGGGAGCCGATGCCCGCACTCCAGTTTCCAACCCCGGGGCAACAAAAGAATCCCCAGCTCCAGTCACGGTGCCGCAGTAGGCGATTAGGGTTGGCGGAAGCGTGTGCGAGTCGAACGCACCGGCGACAGGAAACCTGCCGCCCGCCGGTTTTGAAGACCGGGAGGATCACCGGACCCCATGCGCTTCCGTGGTGTCAACGGCTTACGGTTCCATGTTAGCTGGAGTCCTCGTTGCTGCCTAGGTCTGGCAGAGAGTCGCTGCGTCAAAGTGGTCCACGTGGAACATTGTACCGGCAAGTTTGCACACACAGTTATGTACGTCTATTATCGCTAAGTGAAACTACGAACAAGAGTTACGAAGGGTCGCAGAGGAAAGACTGCCGGTAGAAAAACTGCCGGAAGAAGAATTGCCAACCTGAGAGCCGCAGCCGGTGGGTCGAAACGCTCTCCTAATCTGATTGCGGAGATCGGGGAACTGTACCGGGGCGTGGGTACCAAACGCGGATCAATCGGGCGTTACGGAAAGTGATGACCGGGGAGAGGAAAGGGGCTCGAGAGTGAAAGGAAATCGAGTGTGCCTAAGGTCGAAAGCTACCCACCCTTCCGAGACGCGGAAGAGTTGGCCGGCCTCCCATGAAAAACCGCAAACTGCCTTTCATTGGGGCGGCGGGAATGGATTAGATAGTTGCCCCTTCGCCCACAACCGTCATCCATTTCCGCACGTACCATTTCTTCACTAACCCATTGGCAACGTACGGATCGGAAGACGCAAAGCGCTCGGCTACTTCAGGCTTGCTGCCATTGAAGATGAGCACAGCGGAATCCACCGGGTCAAGAAGTGCGCCAGCCAAAACCAGGTCGCCGCGATCGTACGCCTCTCTCGCTTTCTTCAAGTGTTCTGCGCGAAACGGTTGGCGCTTGGCGACGAAATCGTCAACAACCTCATAAAATAAAATGAGATGCATTTTGGTTCCTAAATCCGCTAAGAATGATACGTGGTCGTGATTATCGGCGCCGCTCGCCAACGCCTTTACTATATTAGAACCATGGATGAGTCGCTATGAAAGATGAACCGAACATTGCTCGACTCTGGACGGGGCAGACCACACACCAGGAAGCCGAAGCCTATTATCGCCACGTTAGGGAGAAAGTGATTCCGAAACTGAAGGAAATTGAAGGCCACAAGGCAGCGTACGTCCTATGTCGTCCAATCGGCGAGAGGATCGAATTCCTGGTGATGACGGTTTGGGACTCGATGACGTCGATCCGAAAATTTGCAGGTGCGGAGGCGGAACGAGCCGTCGTGGCACCGGAAGCGAAAGCTGTACTGTTCAGTTTCGACGAATTCGTTCGGCATTACGAAATACTTTCTTAGGTAGTTTTCCGCCGAAGACGGAGGCACCCCGCCGGCAGCTGTTGGTGCTGACCCCAGATGTGGCCTGATAGGCCCGTGAGGGAAGAGGCAGAGTCTTCGGCGTGGCTCCGCCTCAGAATGGCAATGTCAATGGAGGTTGCGAGATCAACTGGCTAGGCGACCGCTATGCGGCGCATGCGGTGTGTCCACAGTCGCAGGCAATTTCGACTTCATCGTCGCCTGCATCTTCGCACAACTGGCTACAGTACTTCTCGCCAGCTGGCGCCAGACACTCGCAGGATGGGTGGGCGCATTTCTTCTGCTCGGGGTTCGCCATAAGGCCTCCTTAAGCGTGAACAATTGAGGTACCGTGCGTTTCTGGAACCTCGGCAGCTTAGGTGCGAAAACATGCGTCCGGGTTAGCTGGGAGGTGCGCGTGGTTGCTTTTGAAGAGATAAATTCGCGGCAGCGGCAAAGGTTAGCCGGCGCAAAAAGATGGGCCGCCCGAGGGCGGCCCTTTGAATCCCAACTCCCTTACTTCGGCTGGGGGACGATGCGCAGATACGGCTTGGGCGCCTTCCAGCCGCCGGGGAATTTCTGTTTCGCTTCCTCCTCCGGCACCGAGGGCAGGATGATGACATCGTCGCCTTGCTTCCAGTTTGCCGGTGTAGCAACTTTGTGCTTGGCCGTGAGCTGAATGGAATCGAGAACGCGCAACACTTCGTCGAAGTTGCGGCCCGTGCTCATCGGATAGCTGAGCTGCAGTTTGATCTTCTTGTCGGGACCGATGACGAATACCGTACGTACGGTGGCGTTGTCGGCCGCGGTGCGGCCCTCGGAGGTGGTCCCGCTCTCGGCCGGCAACATGCCGTAGAGCTTGGCGATTTTGAGTTGCGGATCGCCAATCATCGGGTAGTTGATCTTGTGGCCCTGAGTCTCCTCAATATCGGCTGCCCACTTGCCGTGGCTGCTCACTGGGTCCACACTCAGCCCGATAATTTTAGTGTTGCGCTTGGCGAATTCGGGCTGGAGCCCGGCCATGTAGCCGAGTTCTGTGGTGCATACGGGGGTGAAGTCTTTGGGGTGGGAAAATAAGATCGCCCAGCCGTCGCCAACCCATTCGTGGAAGCGGATGGTGCCTTGGGTGGTTTCGGCAGTGAAATCGGGAGCGGTGTCATTGATTCGGGGAATTCGGGGCGTGCTGTCAATCGGAGTTACGGTTGCAGTGCTCATGATTTTTTCTCCTCGCTGAAAGTCGGTCGTTTCCCGGGCTAAGCCGTTCGGGAGTTCTCGAAAATTAGTACCCGCCAAAGCTCTTAATCGGATGAGTAAAGACTAGGAAAACGAAAACCCACCCGCTGTGTGCCGGGTGGGTAGGAAAAGGTCAGTTGCGCTACCCACACACCGGCGTCCACGTACAACAACACAGGGCGCTCGGCATGGAGTGTTGGCGCATACTTTTACTAGAATACGCGGCGGGCAAAATGGCTGTCAAATGGGCAGTATGGGCCAGCGAAGCTCTTTTCGACTCCTCGTCCGCGCTTACTTTTGCATCCGGCGTAACCGGTTTGAAATCAGACAGCAATGATGGACCCTAAGCGTCGACCGATCATTCCATAATTAGGAAGGAAGCGCATGACGAAGCCGAGAAAGCTCGCGATGGTACAAGTGGACGTTTTCAGTTCCCAACCTCTCGAAGGCAATGCCCTGGCAGTCATCACGGACGGGCGTGGACTGAGCGACGCCGAGATGCAAGGCTTGGCGCGCGAGACGAATCTTTCAGAAACAACCTTCATTCTGCCAGGCGATACCACAGTTGAGCGTGAACGCGGAGTGCGAGTGCGGATTTTCACCGTCCACGAAGAATTGCCATTTGCTGGACACCCAACGCTGGGAACGGCGTTTGTGCTGCGCGGGTCGAACGGTGCGCGTGAGGTCAGGCTCAATTTAAACGTGGGAACGGTGCCTGTACGGTTCGAAGAAGGACCTGGCCAACCGGGCTTCGGCGAGATGACCCAGGTCGATCCGAAATTTGGAACAGTGCATGAGCAAGAGATAGTGGCCAAGGTTACGGGCCTGGAAAAAACAGATCTGGATGATTCGCTGCCCATTCAGACGGTGTCGACGGGTGTGCCGTTCACCGTCACGCCGGTACGATCCCTACAGGCACTTCGCAATTTGCGCATGGATTACGGTCGTACTGGTGAATACCTGGAGAAGACCGGTGGAAAGTTTTTTTATTTTGTGACACGAGAAACGGTTGATCCGGCAGCGCGACTGCATGCCCGCATGCTGTTCTATAACGGCGAAGATCCGGCCACCGGGTCGGCCGCCGGCTGCACAGCCGCCTGGATGGTGGCTCATGGCGTGGCGAATCCTGAGGAGCGCGTTCTCATTGAACAAGGGATGGAAATGAAGAGGCCGAGCCGGATTTTTGTGCGCGCCTCGAAGTTGGATAACCGAGTGGTTAATGTGCGGGTCGGTGGAAATGTAGTCGAAGTGATGCGCGGCGAAGTTTTCTTCTAAGCGGCCGACTGAATTCTCCGCGAAAAATACCTGTAGGCACAGAGTAGAAAAAAAATCAATGGGGCCAACCTACCATTAGCATGCGCGTCACTTTACAGGCCCGTGCTCTGAGCCTTAGGATGCTGACGCTCTGGAAATCAAGAATCTCCCAAACAATAGTTAACACTTTTCCAGCTGGCCGCGAGGCCAATCACGACTTCGGAAGCACGAATGAAACCGAAAAGAACAATCCTCTGCGTTGACGACCACGAACAATCTCTTTCCATTCGCAAAATCATGCTCGAAACCCGCGGTTACCGGGTCATCGCCTGCTCCAGTGGCGAAGAAGCCCTGGAATGTTTTCGCCGTGGCGGAATTGACCTGGTACTCACCGATCTGATTATGCCGGGCCTGGACGGCACTAAGTTAATCGAGCAAATCAAAACAATTTCACCGCAGACTCCGGCCATCCTGCTTTCCGGAAAGGTCAAGATTTACGACCGCGACACCCAAGCCGACGTATTCCTGCCCAAAGGCATGTACGCACCGGTTGAACTATTGGAACGCATCCGTCTTCTGTTAGTGCGCAAGCGTGGCCCCAAGAGCACGCAGCGCACGCCACGCACACCTTCCCAACCCAGCGCAGCCTGAAACGAAAACTTCCGCCAGCAGGCCACCGGCAAGACCGTTCAGCCTGTGTTATCGTCGTTTTGGATGGGTCTTTTTATCGAAGCCGCGGATTTGCGCAAGACCTACCGCATCGGAAAACTGGAAGTGCCGGCGCTGTGCGGGATTAGTTTCGGTGTAGAGAAGGGTGAATTCGTAAGTGTGGTCGGCCCATCGGGAAGCGGTAAGTCTACACTGTTCTATCTATTGGGTGGGCTTACCCGCGCGGATTCAGGCCGCATAGTGGTGGACGGGGATGACTTCGCGCAACTTTCCGACGCCGAACGCACCCGCATGCGTAAACGAAAAATTGGATTTGTTTTTCAGAAATTCAATCTATTGCCCACGCTGGACGCGCGGTCGAATATTGAGATTGCGCAGGACATTGCGGGCACCAAGAACGGCGATCCGACGTACTTCAATAAAATTACTGAATTGTTGGGAGTGGCCAAACGGCTGCACCACCGGCCGTCGGAACTGTCGGGGGGAGAACAGCAGCGGGTGGCGCTGGCGCGGGCCCTGATCAACAAGCCGGCAATCGTCTTAGCGGATGAGCCCACCGGCAACCTCGATTCCAAGAACTCGAAAATTGTGCTCGGCATGTTGCGTCAAACCAATCGCGACCTGGGACAGACCGTGCTCATGATTACCCACAACCCGGAGGCCGCGAGCTATGCCGATCGCATTATTCATATGCGTGATGGCCAGATTGTCTCGCCCGAAGAAGATCCACAGTGGGCCATACATTGAGCGATATCGAAACATGAGTAATGTCGAACATGGATGATTTGAAAAGGCCGATTCTTCCGGGAAAGGGCGCGTCGGATTACGAACGCTATCTGCGCACGGATGAGTTGCTGGCCCTACAGAAGCAGCGGGAAGAACTGCTGCACCAAGATGAGTTGACATTCCAAGTCGTCCACCAGAGTTCGGAGCTTCTGATGAAGGGCGCGGCGTTCGAACTGGAGCGCGCTCACGATCTGATTGTAGAAAGCGATTTCGCCAATGCTGGGCGCTTGCTTCGCCGCGCCAACCAGATGTTGGAATATCCCATCTCTTTGTTGCACGTCCTGGAGACGATCACGCCGTACGACTACCACCTGATCCGAGCTGGACTGGGACACGGCAGCGGGCTCGATTCGCCGGGGTTTCTTGCGCTCCTGCACACCGGCACGAGCCTGGGAAAGGTGTTCTACGAGCAAGTGCATCGGGCGCAGCTTACCCTCGACGATCTCTACCGCCGCCACGCCGAATTCTTCGGATTGCATGACGTAGCCGAACGACTACTGGATTTTGACGAGCGCATGCACCTGTTTCGCTTTCATCATCTGAAGTTGGCACAGCGAATCATTGGTGGCGGCGTGGTGGGAACGATGGGCACGCCGGTCGAAGTGCTGCACCAGCGAATGGAGCACTTGTTATACAAGGAGTTGTGGGACGTCAGGAACCAAATCACCGCCAAGGCCAGTGCCGATATGAAGGAGCGCGGCGTACCCTCACAGTATTAGGGCGCCGTCCCGGCGATGGCGGCGATGTGGATTCTCGCGCGCGATTCTCGCGTCGAGCGTGATTCCAGCAGCAGGTTTGCGGGGAAACTTGCGGGTTGTTTATAATCGAGCTGCCGAGCGGGAGTAACTCAGTGGTAGAGTGCGACCTTGCCAAGGTCGAAGTCGCGGGTTCAAATCCCGTCTCCCGCTCCAAGGTTTAAAAGATCCCCGCAATGGCGGGGTATTCGTTTCTATGGCGCTTTTCCAAGCATGGTGCGCCATAGACTTTTTCCCCATGCGGCGATAATTTAGAGGATAGGGCGCGGTACCCAAGTGGTAAGGGAGAGGTCTGCAAAACCTTTATACGTGGGTTCGATTCCCACCCGCGCCTCCAAGTCTTTTCATGCCAGTTCTCTCATATTCCTACCGAAGCGAACGCAATCGCACGCCCGAGACTGTCCACAACACGTTAGGTCATGAACTTTGGACGAAGCTGGCATCGATGTGACCACTTGCGTTGACAGCAAGCGTGGGCTAGCATCGGGCTTCCCCGACACAATAGTCTCCGCCATTTGGAACGTGCGGCCTACGCTATTGAGACAGCAGCGAGTCCACCGGACCGGCCTGAAACCGAGATGCTATGATGCGCCGAATCAGCAGTTTTTTGGTTGTTGGGTTGTTTCTGGCCGCCATGCCTGCCGCCAAAGGCCAGGAAAGAGCCGTGGTTACAGATTATTTACCGGCTACTCCCAGCACACAAAAAAAATACTGGAGCACGGAAAACAAGATTAACTTCTCGATATTGGCGGCACAAGTTGCGGCTGATGCCATCACGACTCAGCGAGGCTTGAATCAAGGTCTCAGGGAAGCGAATCCGCTTATGCGTCCGCTGGTCACCAGAGGCGTGGTCGGGCAGACGACAGCCTCCGCGCTGAGCTTCGGCGCCGGCCTGGGCACCGTGTATCTGCTGCACGTAATGCATCATTACCGCGCCGAGCGCATCACTATGCGCCTCATTCTTGCCGGAGAAGGCGCTATCGTGGCGCATAACATCGCATTGTTGCGCTAACCGCCCTTCCTCAGAACGGTTACATCCCAAATAGATGGATAGCCTGATCTCTGCCTTTCCCTTTCCTTCGTCGCGCGGACTATAATGCCCGTTCTTCGGCTAGTGCGGTCGGCGTGGCCATTCATGGGCACGAAGAGCTGGTGGGGGCAGGAGGAGCCATGGCTTCTGTTGGAAACGCCGGAGTGGAAGGCACATCGGGACCGAGTGCTTGGTGGCTCCAGATCGTCCCGGTGGTTGTAGGACTGGGGGGATTCGGTGCGTACGCGACCTTCAGGGCGTTTGAGGGAGCTTACTTCCAGTGGGGACCTTATCTGTCTCCTTTTTACTCCCCACTCATTGATGTGCATCATCACTACTGGCCATTTTCTCCGGCGTTGCTGATTCTGGGTGGGCCGCTCAGCTTCCGGCTCACTTGTTATTACTATCGCAAAGCCTACTACCGCGCTTTTTTTCTCGATCCACCCGCCTGCTCGGTGGCAGAAAATCCAAGCCGCCGTTATGGAGGCGAGACCTGCTGGCCCCTTTTGAACGGCGAGATGGGGAAAGTCCATACGTGCTTCATAGCGATCTACAGGAAACCATGCAAAATCTGGTTGGCATTTTTCGCACCGAAGAAGACCTGCATTCGGCGCTGAAGAAAATCGAGCAGCTACAAGAACGAAGTGAGCAGCTGGCGGTCAGTGGCTCCCGAATGTTTAACCCGGGCTGGCATCTCGCCCGCGATCTGAAATCCATGCTGACAGTTTCGGAAGCGGCGACTCGCAGCGCCCTGGCACGGCGGGAGAGTCGGGGAGCGCACAGCCGCATTGACTGCCCCAACCTCGACGCCGCTTGGGGAAAGCAAAACAATGTTATATCGCGTCGAGGGCGGAGCATGGAACTTCGCCAGATGCCGGTGCCCCAGATGCCGGGGGATTTGCAATCGTTACTTGCTGACGAAAAGGGAGCCGGAGCTTAGCTATGGCTGAGGCCATCTTGAAAATCTTCCGTGGCACGCGTGAGGGTGGCGAACTCGCGGAGTACCGAGTGCCAGTTGCCCCTGGCATGGTAGTGCTCGACGCGCTGCATCACGTGCAGAAGCATCAGGCGCCTGACCTGGCTTTGCGCTGGAACTGCAAAGCAGGGAAGTGCGGTTCGTGCTCGGCAGAAGTCAACGGGCGGCCGCGCCTCACCTGTAAGACTCGCATGGATGCGTTGCCGCAGGATAAACCCATTACCGTCCTGCCCATGAAGGCTTTCGCGGTCATCAAAGACCTGGTGACGGACGTGTCGTGGAACTACAGAGTGAATAAGAAAATTCCGCCGTTCCAGCCCCGTGCTGTGACGGAATGGAAGATGTACCAGCCCGACATTGATCGGGTGCAGGAATTTCGCAAGTGCATTGAATGTTTCTTGTGTCAAAACGTTTGCCACGTTCTGCGTGAACACGGCAAGCAGGAGCACTTCGGCGGTCCGCGATTCTTTGTGCGAGTGGCTGCCCTGGAAATGCACCCCCTCGATGGCCTCTCGCGCACCCACCTGCTCAAAGACCAACTCGGGCTTGGCCTCTGTAACATCACCAAGTGCTGCACCGAAGTTTGTCCCGAGGGAATCCGCATCACCGACAATGCAATCATTCCCCTCAAAGAACGCGTGGTCGATGATTTCTACGATCCCTGGCATTGGTTGCTGCGAAAACTTGGGAAGAAGGTGAGCAAGTCCGTCGCAGAACACTGAAGGAGGTTTTATGGAGTACAAGCTGAAATCGATCTCCCCGGAAAGTGTGGACGCTGCCCTATCAAAAGTTGAACTTTATCGTTTTCTAAATGAACCGGAAGAGGCAGAATCCATCTGTCAGGACGTGCTGGCGGTAGACCCTGGACACCAATTGGCGTTGCGCATGCTGGGCCTGGCGATTACAGATCAGTTCACCGGCAGTTCGTCTGATCGGTACTCCGAAGTGGAGACCATTTTTCAACAGCTCACCGACCGCTATGAAAAGCTCTATTACACGGGACTCCTGCATGAGAGGCGAGCCAAAGCCCAGCTTCACGCCGGCCGACCACCGCACACCTTGATGGTGCTTCTGGAGGAAGCGATGCGCTGTTACAGCGAGGCGGAAAAGATTCGGCCGACAGGAAATGATGAAGCAATTCTGCGCTGGAATCGCTGTGTGCGTTTGATTCACGGCCATGCTGAATCCGATTGGCACCGTGAAATGGAAATGTTTGAAATGGGAGACACCACTCCCTAATCGAAGCCTACATGAAACGGCTAACGTCAGTGGTGTCCTGCCCTTATTGCTTCGGCTTACTCTCGCTTTGATTGCCTTGTTGGGTTCGTTTGGCCCTGGCCATTCGTCCGGCAGCGCCGAGGGACGAGTTCGGACAACCCGATGCCACAGCACAAGTGGGAAGGGGAATTGACGAATCGTATCCGAAATCGGCATTAGCACCCCTGGCTAGGGTCGCATCGATTTTCATATTTTCCCCAGATACGTGAATGACGCGTGTCCAGCCCATGTATCCTGACTGACGAATCGCAATCGTATGATCCCCAGGGCCAACGATCACCCGCAGAGGGGTTGCGCCTACAATTCTCTCGTCAACGCTGAGTTCCGCTCCGCTTGGGATGGATGAAATATTCAGCTCGGTGGTCCTGTTGAAGGAAGGGCCAGGACTAAGACCAGCGCCCGGAGTGGCGCTTGCGTTAACTGGAAATTCTCCATTCACGTAGGCCGTGAACTCCGTATCTTGCGGAATGGTTACCTCTTTACCGCGGAGAGAGACAGGGCTAATCACGACTCGAGAGGCGGTTTGAGCCGTCCCATTCATGTCCTGCGCCGCGCGCAGAGGCGCTTTGTTGCCATTCGCCAGTTGAACGTACTCAATGCTTATATCCACCTTCGCTCCTCGGCCGATTCCGCGCTTGTGCTGCACCGCCGTCACGGTCGCGAGCGCCGCGGCGCCCTTAGGAATGATGGCTGTGTTTTCGAGGTGGATTTCTTCGATGACTTCGCAATTGACGATGTCGCCGACCCGGGCATCAACGGAAGACACTGATCGTCCAGTTTTCAGCTTAACTGCAGTTCCGTCTTTAAGAACGAGCGGGGAAACGGACGCATTTGCCGCCACCGAAGAACTGGGGGCGGGCGCTTGCCCAGAGATATTAATCGCCCGTAGGAGGACGGTAGTAATAATGATGAGGCTAAGGTGTTTCATAAGAAGTCAGTTTTCCGCGAGGAGCGCAAGAACTGACAGTAGCTCTGTAGCACGGCCGGAATAAAGTTACGAAGGTCACGAATATAGCCGCATAAGTGAGGTTTGATCGCGGTTCGGGTGCGGCCGCTTCGACGGGACGGGGGAGAAGAACTAAAGCACTTGTGTCGCGCCGGAGGAGAGTAGCGCTAGCGGAAAATGTTTGAACAGGTCGCTAAGATGCAACACGCTGACGCGCCGGGAAGATGCGGCGGTTATTTCTTCTCCGGTGAGGATGTTGTGCCATTGCTTCGGCGCCTTGCGGGGCAGGACCATGGTGCCGTTTCCCCAAACATCTTCGCCCATGGGCGGCTGCCCCGGCGAAACCAGTTTCGTAAGAAGCCGCGGTACTGCGATCAGCGCCCAGTTATCTTTAGTGCGTCGTGCGAATATGCAGACGTGGTCGCGGTTGTCTCCGCTCGCCTCAAGTGGGAGGTAGTCCCCGTGAAGAAACAGGTCGGAATTAGCGGTCCGAAAATTCAAAGATCTTGCAATCACGTGGAGCTTTATTCTGCCATCCTGCCAGTGATCCAGTAACTCGCGGAAACATTGTGGAGAACAACGCTGTTTTTTCTTCAGTTCGTCGAGCATCCCCATGCGTTGCGCGAAGTCCACGGGCCCGCGGTTATCAGGGTCCACCAGTCGCAAGTCCCAAAGCTCTGATCCCTGATAAAAGTCGGGAATACCAGGGAAGGTGATTTTGATCAGCACCTGCGCTAATCCATTCAACGCTCCCCAATAGGCAATATCCTTCTGGAAACGTAGGAAGTCTTTCAGAAACTCATTATTTTTTGACTGCTCGGTTATGGCTTTCACGAAGGCAATGAGGGCCTTCTCGTGGCTGGCGTTCGGCACCGTCCATTTAGTGTGCACCATGGCCTCGCGAGTCGCCTTAATCATGTAGTCTTGCAGACGTTGACGGAAGGCTGGAATCTTGTCATCTTGCAGCGGCCAGGCACCGATCATAGTCTGATACAGCAGAATTTCTTCGTTTGGGGTGGGAACCGCCGTCCCATTTGTTACTTGCTTTTCTCTCTGGTTGAGCCGCCGCCAGCGTTGGAGATGCTTCTCCCATTGCGCAGGGATTTCTGAAAGCACATCGATTCGCACCCGCACATCTTCGGCACGCTTGGTATCGTGAGTGGAGGTGGCGTTAAGCGTAAAGGGCGACGATTTTTGGCGGTCACGCCCGAGCTCGTGAAATTGCGCCAAGGCGATGCCCGGTGAATGTGGATTGCCGCCTACCTCATTCAAAGACACCAAGCGGTTGTATACATAGAGAAGAGAGTCCTCGAACCCCTTCGCCATAATGGGACCGGTAAATTGCTGCCAGCGCATGACAAACGCCAGCCGGGATTCTCTCTGCTCGGGAAATAGTTGCGGCCCCTGCTGCAGCAGTAGCACTTGCCTTACGAATTGAAAGCAATCGGAATTCAAATCTGGATTGCGCCCGCGTGCCGCAGCGATAGCCGTTTCTATGTACTGCGCGTCCTGCGGGCTCACGTCGAAACTCCGGATGTAGGTGCGGTATACCGGCAGACAAGCGATGGTCTCGACCAGTGCCCGCGCCAAATTGCCGCGTTGCAGCTCGCGAGCGTAACGGTCCTGTTCGGCAAGGCGGCTAAGATGGCGTCCGAGGGCATTCATCTCGACTGCCAACAGAGTTTGCATGACCTGCTTCTTCTTTTCGTAAACCAGATCTTCGTAAGCGAGTTTCAGGACTGTAAACTCGCGGTAGATGCGATCGATCTCTGTGGCATTGCTCTTCTCCACAAAAATGCCGTTCACGATATTGACGAAGTCGTAGCCGGTGGTGCCGTAGACTGGCCACTCCGGTGGCAACGATTCGCAATTGCCGAGGATCTTCTCAACTACCACATAAAAAGGTGCGGACTGGTTTTCCGCTGTGCCCGGGAACAGATGATCCTGCAAACGTTTCAGATAGCCCTTGGGATCGCGCAGCCCATCAATGTGGTCGATGCGTAGGCCGGTGATCAGGCCTTTTTCAGCCAGGCGCAGAATCACTGCGTGTACGGAGTCGAAGATCACCGGATCCTCCACGCGAATTCCAACGAGGTCCGTAATAGTAAAGAAGCGACGATAGTTGATGGCCTCATTACTGTTTCGCCAGAAGGCAAGCAGGTACGCCTGGTCGGAAAGTAGCCGGTCGAGGTGAAGAAAACTAGATGGCATTCCTTTCTTGCCATTAAAGATTCGCACGTTCTGGTCAACAAAGCGCCGCACGTCCGCCGAGGTGGTATACAGTCGCCATAGTCTCTCTTTAATGGCGGAGCGATTGAGTCGTCTTTCGCCCGCTTTTTCGACCAGGAGCGCGGAACGTTCCGGCAATCGATCCAGTGCGGAAAGAATTCCTTCCAACTCCTGGATCGGCGAGGATGCGTCACCTATTTTTTGCTTTAGTTTGTCCAGTCGGTGACTAAGGATTTGGCGATAAGGTTTGGCGGCGACCGGCAGCTTAATATCGAAGTATCGGATGTAGAAGCTGCCCTCTTCGAAGACCAGAGTGAGTTGCTGGTTTTCGAGCGAATTAGCGTACGAATCGCCAAGGAGTGGAAGAAGAATCCGATTGTCCAGAGAGCGGCTTGGAGGGTGCCAGTCAACATCAAAATAGGAAGCTGAGGCGGAAGCCGGTCCGTCTTCGAGTAAATCCATCCACCAGGGATTCTCACTACTTGCTGCCATGTGATTGGGCACAATATCAAGCAGTAGGCCCATTCGGTGGGCCTGAAGCTGTCGAGCAAGGTTCTCAAAGTCCTCTTCGCTGCCGAGTTCCGGATTCAGCTTGGTTGGGTCGGTGATGTCGTAACCGTGGGTGCTGCCGCGTCGCGCCTGCAGAATGGGAGACGCATATAGATCGGTGATACCAAGATCGTGGAAATACGAAATCAGAGCTCGGGCATCCTCAAATCGCATTCCCGAATGAAACTGCAGACGATAGGATGCGACTGGGATTCTGGGCTGGGTCATCTATTGGACTCGCAGGTGGAGCTTCTCAGCGAGATGGGTAAAGTGTTCTACCCAGGCACGGGCTGTCTCGTCCCCTTGTTCTGCGCGGGCACGGTTCCGGCTATAGACACCATCCATATTCTGGGCATAGAGGTTCTCCACTTGCCAGAAGTTCACCGCGAAAGGCATTGAATGCGCCAGGTTCACTACGTTTTCGAGCTGTTCCAAAGTAGTGAGATCGTCGGGAGACGAACCCAACTCTTCGGCTTTGCGCTCAGCCCTTTTTCTTAGGACATACTCGAGCGTCGGGGTGTCGAGAGGAATACGCGTGGTGGCCGCTTCTTTAAGCAACCCTTGGATGCGTTCAATATCCAAGTTCTCTTGTTCGAGCGCCTCCCGAATCTGGCTGTTGAGTGCAAACTCCGCCATGAGATGGAAAATCCGAGGTTGTGGAACTCCCATGTCCGCCAGGAAGTGCATCAGTGGTACGTGCTGTTCATAGACCCGCCGGTTGGTGGTCTCGACTTCCTTCAACGTAGATTCAAGGATCATACTGATGATCCGGTTCTGTTCATCGCGGAAGAGCGACTTCAAAGAGTAAATATTCTTGCCAAAGTCCTTGTCCAACAGACGAATGACTTCCGGGGTGTCGGCCCGAGAGAAGGCTTCATTCAGCTCCTTTACCACAGCGGAATAGGCCTGCTGATCGGCAAATTCACGCACACCTCCAGTAATACTGTGGCCGCCAAGGTAGAGGACACCGAAGCCCAGCGTCGATGACTCTCGGGTGATTTCTGAAGTGAACTTGACCCTGCCCAAAGCCAGTTTCATCTTCCCAGCTTCCTGACTCGTATATTCGAGACGTTCCGCGGTGTAGCAATAGATGCGGGCCCGCTCGGGGTAGGATTGGAACATTGAACTGATCGCGTAGTGGGCCGCCAACTTGGGTAAATCAACAATCGCCGGTTTCACGAATTTTTCGTAGATGAGCGCGCCATCGCGATGTTCGGCAACATTGCTCTTGGCCAGCGCCAATTTTTCCAGGAATTCAGGCTCGACCGACCCCTCAAAAAGTTCGTTGGCCAGGTGAACGGCGCGGCCTGCATACTGGATTACCTGCACCGTCTCGATGCCGGAAAGTTCATCAAAGAACCAGCCGCAACTGGTGTACATGAGCATGGCGTGACGTTGAAGTTCCAAAAGCTTCAATGCAGTGACAATCTCGGATTCGTTAAGAGGGCGAACCGCGTGCTGTTGAAAGAAACGTGAAACGCTTTCATCCGAGCGGTCGCGAATGACGTTGATGTAATCGTTGCGTGCGGCCCAAGGGTCTTTTAGCAGGGAACGCGCTTTCTCTTCGTACTTGGGCGCGAGCGTGTCGCGCAGCCAGTCCAGAGCCTGACGTAATGGGCCGCGCCATTCCTGGTTCCAGCCGGCGTGGCCCCCGGAATTGCAACCGCAGTTACTCCGCCAGCGTTCAACTCCATGGACACAGCTCCATGAACTGTTTTCAAAAATCTCCGCCTGGTGGGTAGGAGGGTTTTGTTCCAAGAACTCGCCGTAGTTTGTCAGCTTAGCTAGCTCGTTTTCCTCAATATACTGCACCGCATAGGAAAGGGCCATCTCACCACGATGATGATGATGACCATAGCTCTCGCCGTCGGTCGCGATGTGCATCAATTGGGGCCAATCTCGTTCTTGGGAAAATCCGCTGACCAGTCGGCTGGCGAACTGTTCGCCGTTGTTGAGCAATCCTTCAAAGGCGACGGCGCGCGAAATCGGGCCGTCGTAGAAGAAAGCGGCGATTTTTCGCTTGGAGGGCAGGCGCACTTCATAGGCTCTTGTCGGATCAATGCGATCTCCACTGACATCTTTCCACGAACGGCCGCCAAGGCGGCGAACTCGCGATGCTTGCCGAGGCACCAAAATGGTGAACTTGATGCCATTTGCGGCGAGAATATCGAGAGTATCCAGATCGACCGCAGTCTCAGGAAGCCACATGCCCTCAGGCTGGCGTCCAAAACGATGTTCGAAATCCCGAATTCCCCACAGCACTTGCGTGACCCGGTCAGCGTGGTTGGCCAGCGGCATAATCATGTGGTTGTAGGCTTGGGAAATTGCTGAGCCGTGACCCGAGTACACCTTCGCACTCTTGCGATCGCCTTCCAGAATGGCCTGGTAAACTTTCGGCGCTTTTTCTTGTAGCCAGGAGATGAGAGTCGGACCGAAATTGAAGCTGATTTTGGAATAGTTGTTGACGATCCTGGTGATGCGATTTTCCGAATCCAAAATCCTCGACGCCGCATTAGGCGCGTAACACTCAGCGGTGATCCGCTCGTTCCAGTCGTGATAGGGGTACGCGGAATCCTGAAACTCCACCGACTCAAGGGACGGGTTCTCCCGCGGCGGTTGATAAAAATGACCGTGAATACACAGGTAGTTCATAATGTTCTCCACGGGCCTACACTCGGGCGAAGACGCAGAAGGATTTCGGCCGTATCCTGAGCTCTGCCGCGTCTTTTGAGTTCAACGTCTGGGGAAGGGTTGCGCCGTTGCCGCCCCAGCGCTGGTCCGAGGAATCCAGAAAGTTCTGCCACTTTCCACCCGGTATCGGGACGCTGGGCGAAACGTCTGCGTCACTCAGATTGAAAACCATGAACACCCGCGAGGTCTCACTCCATCGAGTGAGGCAGAATAATTTTTCTTTTTCGAACGCCTTAACTTCCATCTGCTCTTTATTCAGGTTCCGAAGAGCTGGAATGGAACGCCGTAATCGGATCAACTCGCGATAAAAATCCCGTAGATTCCGGTGCGGCTCACAGTGAGCCAGGTCATGGTTCAGCTTTGACCTTGCGAACGTGGCTTCATCTTGAGGGTCGGGGGGCTCCTGCTGCCACCCGAATGTCGCGAACCCTTCCTTCCGGCCTCGGCGGACAGCTTGAATCAAGTCCAAATCTGAATGACTCGTGAAATACAGAAACGGGGCCGTTTCCCCATACTCTTCCCCCATGAAAAGGAGTGGAACGAACGGTGACAAGAGCACCAATCCAGCCGCCAACTTCGTGGCTTCGAACGAGACAAGCGTGGAAAGTCGCTCGCCCAAGATGCGGTTGCCTACCTGGTCGTGGTTCTGGGAAAACACCACAAATTTGTCAGCCGGAATTTCGCGGGATGAATTGCCATGACGGCGCTGTCGAAATTCGGAGAACTGTCCGGAGTAGATATAACCTTCCTTGAACGCCTTCTCGAGATCATGCATGTTGCCAAAATCCTGGTAGTAACCACTGCATTCGGCGGTGAGCAACCTATGCACAGCGTGATGGAAGTCATCATTCCACTGGGCGTCCAACCCGTAACCGTGAAGGTGGTGTGGCAACACGAAACGAACGTCATTCAGATCGCTTTCCGCAATGAGAAATATTTTTCGTCCGGCTTGGCGAGCAAATTGTTGGACCGCAGAAGCGAGTAATTGCAGAAAAGGCTGGGCATTGCGGTCCACAATCCCATGTATCGCGTCGAGCCGAAGGGCGTCTATGTGGAACTCGTCAATCCAGTAAAGAGCACTTTCCGTAAAGAAGCGCACTACGCCATCGCTCTGTTGCCCATCAAAGTTGATGGCTTGACCCCAGGGCGTGCGATACGCGTCCGTGAAATACGGACCGAAATCCGCCAAGTAGTTGCCTTCCGGCCCGAGATGGTTGTAGACCACATCCATCACGACTGCCATTCCTCGTTGGTGACAAGCATCAACTAACCGCTTCAACCCTTCCGGCCCGCCGTAGCTGTTCTGCACGGCAAAGGGATACACGCCGTCGTAACCCCAGTTTCGATTGCCGGGAAATTGAGCCACCGGCATCAACTCGATCGCTGTGATGCCCACATCTTTGAGTCCATCCAGCCGGGGCACGATGGAGTCGAACGTTCCTTCTGGCATAAACGTCCCGACGTGCAGCTCATACATCACATAATCGTCAAGCGCCAACCCCGACCAGTCGCCATCCCTCCAGCGAAATACCGATTGCCCGGTTATCTGAGATGGTCCATGTACGCCTTGCGGTTGGTACTTTGAAGCGGGATCAGGTCGTTCCTTTTCACTATTCAGCCGAAACACATACTGGGAACCGGGCTCAACGTTTTCAACCAACGCGTAGAAATAGCCTCGGCCAGCCTGGTTCATGGGAATGAAACGGTTGCCCAAGCTCACGAATCTGAGTTCAACCTGCTTGGCAGTAGGAGCCCAAACCAGGAACTGACATCGGCCGTCCCCAAGATACCTGGCACCCAGGTGCTGCGGGATAGGATCATTTTGGGAGCTTCCGGCCGAACCGCTTTCGGAGTCGAGAATTTCGCATCGCTGGGCCATGAGCTTAGGCTAAACCAAGCAAAATGCGGAATAGCAGTACCCAGCGCCGAACGTTGGTGGTCATCAACAGATTTTCCTTCACATGCTCGTGGCCGTTCTTACCAAGTTGCTTGGCGAATTCTGGATGGGTGAGCAGATATCGAATCTGATAAGCACAGCCTTCCACCGAGTGCACGAGGACGCCGGTCAGCTTATGAATTACCTGAGTTGGAATCCCACCGACGGCGCCCGCGATCGTCGGCTTAGACTTCCATAATGCCTCAGTCACTGTCAGCCCGAAGCCTTCTTTAAGTGATTTTTGCACGATGAGGGTCGAAGCGCGTTGCAGCGCGTTGATTTCGAGGGCTGACCAGGGTGGCAGCTCAAGAAGAATGATGTCGGGATCGTCCCCTGCTGCTTCCTGCACTTCTTTCAGAACGACAGCGCCTTCAGGATCGTCACTTGCGCCGCCACCAGCCAGGACCAGTTGGCAGTCAACGTAGTTCCGCGCCATCTTGTAAGCCTGAACAACTCCGACTGGATCTTTGAGACGATCGAAACGCGAAATCTGTGTGACGATCGGACGCGAACGGTCAACGCCAAAATCATCGCAAACCTTCTGGATGTAGCTCTCATCCAGTTCCTTATTCTTTTCCGAGAGCGGATCGATACAGGGATAGAACAGATATTGCGGAATGGCGAGCTGGCGGGCAAATTTTGGCGAGGAAAAAATCGCCGCATCATACTGATCGATCATCGGCCGCAAGAAACCCCATACCCCGGGATTAGGATTCGATAGGTCAATGTGGCAACGCCACACCCATTTCCCGGGATGATCCTTCTTTGAAGAAACCAGCGCCGCGGGCTGGGGATCGTGGATCACGATGACATCTTCTTCAAATGCCATCCGCTGGCGGTTCTGCTCATTGGTTGCCAGGAAGGCTTCCTGAGCCTGGCGGGAGAGCTCGTAGCTTCCTCCGTGCAGCGCATTGTGAAAGGCCTTAGTGATCTCGAAGAAATCATTGCCACCGGTAATTACGTCCCAATGGGTGGTGACGTCGAGCTCGGCCATTAACGGTACCAGGCGATTTAGCATTTCGGCGACCCCGCCGCCTACCGCGGTGGAGTTCACCATCTTTACTGACTTGCCCTTCAGGACCGTTGCCAGAAAGCGGAGTTCGTCAAGCTCGGGCTTGCCGATGATTGGCTCATAGTCGTCCAGCCGGGGAGGAGGAGGCGCCATCGGAGGCGTATCTGAAATGCGCGGTTGTTTGCGCCGTTCGCGCTTCGGTACTGCCGTGGCTGGTTCCGGCCCAACAGAGACAGTTGATGATCCGCCTACGCCGTTATGTTCGGCACTCGGGGAGGCTGTTTCGGCTACAGAACTAATATTTCCGGAATTTTGAGTCTCGCTCATCGCCCTACCTTATGAAAAGTCATGCCCTCGCACTGCTGAGCATGCGAATCAATTGGTTTCGCACGTCCTCGAGGGTCAGCGTATAGATATCAATGCGATTGAGGCTGGCGGCGGCTTGACGTAATCCAAGCTCCTTTTCCAGCCAGGCAGAAAAATCGTTTGACGCCAATTTCAACCGTAATCTCGCCTCAATAAAGTGGTGGTGGATGGAATGAATGCTCACTCGTTTGAGAGCTTCAATGAATTCCCGAAGATTTTGAGCCTTAAATGGGGTGGGAATCACTACGCTTTCAGAAGCACAGAAATAGAAGGGCTCAAGCGCTGCGCGATCGCGCGAAAGTGGATTCCACTTCAAATAATCTTCCACGATCCTGATGATTTGTTCGCGTAATGAAGCGAGCGAAGTAAAAGTGCGAACATCAATGGCCGCCAACCGCTCGGCCAAGCCCGCCTCATTGCACTCCGTGTAGGCCCAATGGGCAAAGTCATTCGAGAAGCCTTCCCGGATGTAGTGGTGCTCTTGGAGCGTCTGGAACGTATGCTGGAATATGGACTCATCCGGGCAGGAGCGCAAAGCGTCAAGCAATTCTCCAAGACTATCCGCACGCTCTCGTTCAATACGCAGCAAATGCGAGGAGGAGTTGAAATGAAATGGGGATGGCGCCGCACGGGTGAACACGTCAGGGGTGGCCGAAGAAATCATGATGACCTCAATAAAAACTGCTCTGATTGGTATTTTCCAGCGCCAGTCACAGCATAGGGAGGGCTGGAACGCGGCTTGCGACCCTAGTTACGATGAGATTTATGGCCATTCGGATGGACGATTTTTCAAAAACGCAACCATCAGATGGCTGACGCAACCCGATTTCCGTTTGCCTCGGAATGACCCGGCTTTTCGACGCGAATCTCGGAAAGTTCGGTGATCAGATTCCCTGCCCAACGGTAGACGTTATTCTCTTTCACCACTTTACGCATTCGCTGCATGCGGTTTTGCCGGTCATCCGGTTCCATCTCCAGCGCAAAACGGATTGCGTCCGCTACTTGTTCCACGTCATAGGGATTAACAATCAGCGCATCGCGCAACTCCCGAGCCGCTCCCGTGAACTGGCTAAGCACAAGCACTCCCTGCTCATCTTCCCTGGCCGCCAGGAACTCCTTGGCAACCAGGTTCATGCCATCGTGAAGTGACGTCACCATACAAAGATCCGCGGTGCGATAGAACCTCTGAATTTCCTTGTGACTATGCTGCCGGTTGAGGAAGATGATGGGTCTCCATTTGCCGGTTTGGAAGCGCCAGTTAATGCGGTCCGCCTCTGCCTCAACTTCTCCCAAAAGATCGTGGTAACGCTTGATGTGAGTGCGGCTGGGGGCGCCTATCTGGACAAAAGTAAACTTACCCAGGTAGTCAGGATATTTCTCGAGGAGACGCTCAATGGCCCGGAACCGCTCCTGAATACCTTTTGTATAGTCCACCCGATCAACGCCAACTCCGAGGAAAAGGGTGTTGACGCCAAGCTCCCGCAACAACGCAGTTTTTTCAGTGTAGATGGACTCTTTGCCCACCCCATCGCCTTGGATTTCATCAAACGCCACACTGATCGGGAACGGCTTCACGATGGTGCGATGGTCTTCCCGCTCCACCGCGAAATGATCCCAGTCGATGCGCGACTCTAGGGTGCGATCCACCGTCTGCAAAAAATTGTTGCAATCGGAGTGAATATGGAATCCAACTAAATCCGCTCCGAGCAAGCCATCGACCAATTGACGTTGCCATGGACAGATGCTGAATTTCTCCGGGTTGGCCCACGGTATGTGCCAAAAAATGGCGATTCTAGCGTCCGGGCGCTTTTTCTTGATCATGCGTGGCAGCAAGGCAAAGTGATAATCCTGGGCCAGCAGGAAGGGGTGCTCGGTACCCGCCATTTCCTCCAGTACGGCATCGGCAAACTTCTGGTTGACATGCAAATAATGTTCCCAGTCCGAAGCCCGAAAAAGCGGCCGTACGTGAGCTACATGGCAAAGTGGCCACAGCCCTTCGTTAGCGAAGCCGAAGTAATATCCTTCCTCTTCTTGCTTGCTTAACCAGACCCGCCGCAAAGTGTAGCGAGGGTCTTCGGGCGGCACTCGAAGAGAATCGTGCTTATCTACTGTCTCCTGATCGGCATCACCGCTGCCATGCGCAACCCAGGTTCCATCACACGCGCGCAAAATTGGTTCGAGCGCGGTTACTAGACCGCTGGGAGGCACTACCACCTCAAGGGAGCGGCCGCGTCGCGTGTGCGAGTAGGGCTCGCGGTTGGAGACGACAAACAAGCGGCTCTCCGCCAACCGGTTGCGCACGTGAACCGAAAGACGTTCTGCAGTCCAGTTAGATTCCGCCGCATCGCGGAGCTGCGCTTCCTTCTCCGCAGCCGAGCGCGCTGCCGATAGGCTCCTGGCGAATGTTTCCACCTCTCGGGCAAGGGGACGCAGAAGATCAATATCAGGCACCGCTGCCGTAACCGAACCTTTGCCCGTTCGCAAGGCTTTCATCCATTGAGCCGCCTTGGCGATGGGACCGACGATGCTCCAACGAACAATCAGCAGGGTAATCGAAGAAATCAGAAGTACCAGGACCAAATCGCGTAAGAAACTCTCGCGCCAAATCTGGATCGTCTGTGCCTTGATGTAGCTGGCGTCGTGAACAATCGCCAACGCTCCAACAATCTGATCTTGCTGATGAAGGGGCCAGGCGTAGATATGAACATAGGAATGATCGAGGTGGACAAACTGACCGCCACCCTGGCCCTTACTGACGGCTTGCGCCACCACAACCGGCTGATCTGGGAGACGATGGGCAAGCCCCGTGGTTACGGCGATAGGCGCGCCCTTCTGATTGTAAATTGCCACTCCATCCAAATGCTGCCGGTTGCCGAAGCGCTCGACTATGCGTTGTAGTTCCTTCTGCGATCCCTTGGCGAGGTGAGGTTCGATATTCCCCGCCAGACTTTCGGCTAGGACTTCCGCGCGCCTCTCCAGATCCCGGGTGAGACCGCGTTTTTCCGATCGCACCTCGTAATAAGAGAATGCGAGCGACACCAGCGTGATGCCCACAATTAACGAAATGATCAGGCGAACACTCAGAAGGCGCACGGTAAAGCTCGCTTTTCTCCGTCGAGGTAGCCGTGCCGGATGGCACAGTTAAGAACATGTTCCTACAGAAAAACCAGGTTTTCCATCCGCATCTGCAGACAGTCTCCCCTACCACGATACAGTGAATCACAAGATGGGGCTATCCAAAAAAATGTGTAGTTCATGCCGGAAAATCCCGTACTCCCTGCTACCGTCGGATTCCCCCGTTCATACCTTCTTTTACCGATTGTGACGACGACCTCCAGCACTCACCATCAGAAGAGTCGAAGAAAAACTTGCAAGCCAGGAGGGGTTTCATCGTGAAACAAATTCTTGTGTTGTTACTCTTACTTGGACTAGCGGCCGCTGCCCCGTCTATGGCCGCTGCCCAATATAATTCGAGCTCTCGGAGTGCCAACGGAGTAGTGCTCCCGGCAGGCACCGAGATCGCCATCCAAACCAATGAGGCCATCGACTCGAAAACAGGCCGAGTGGGCCAGACATACAATGCGCAAGTCGCCCAGGATGTAATGGGCCCATCGGGAGAAGTACTGATTCCGAAGGGTTCGGATGCGTCACTCATTCTTCGCCAAGCATCGAGCGGTGGCACGGTTAGCAGCCCCGATCTCGCGCTTGACATCAACTCAGTGACCATTCAGGGTCGCCGCTACGGAGTCAGCACAGCGGACATCAAGGAGAGCGGAAATCAGGGCATCGGGAAGAATAAGCGCACGGCCGAGATGGTCGGCGGTGGAGCAGCCTTAGGTACTTTGCTCGGCGCGATTGCGGGAGGCGGAAAAGGCGCGGTGATCGGCGCTGTCGCCGGGGCCGCTGCAGGCGGCACGGCACAGGTGTTAACCAAGGGCAAGGAAGTTAGAGTTCCTGCCGAAACCGTATTGAAGTTTAAGCTCGACAAACCGCTCCGTCTGCAGCCCGTCACCTACTGATTTAGAACACCTCAACAAAAGAAGGGGGCCAGGAATGGCCCCCCTTTCTAAATTCTAAGCATCGAACTCGCGACCTTCAGCCTACCGCTGTGGCCGCTCGCTTGAACTACGCTCAGCCTTGGCTTCCGCGGCATATTTCCGGACCGCTGCAACGAATTGTTCAGCACCCTTGGGAACAGCCACCTTGCCGGTGAGAATATCCCCGAATGGAACCATCCGGCCATACAGCACCTGAGTTTCGTCTTCATCCTGCTTGACTACCGCTCCGTTTAGGGTAATGCCGGCGAATACTCCCCTGGCGCGAGAGTAGGTCAGTACTTCCGACCGCAATTTCCAGTCGGTAGTTCCTTCCGCCTGGCGGCCTACCGGTCCGGCTGCCACTGAGGCGTCGGCCCCTAACTTGAACTTGCTGGCCAACAGATTTTTCATACCTTTGTCGTTCATGACCAGCATTACAAGATCGATGGCCTCTCCCCCGATCTGCAATCCCCAGTCACCACCTGCAATTGTGAACGGAGCTGGTGCGCTCCAGCCAGAACTTGTGCGGCACGTCGCTACGCCTTTGCCATAGCGGCCGCCCACAATAAACCCGGCCTTCAACATAGAGGGGACGACCGCGACACACTTGGCTGATTCAAGAATGTCTTGCGGAATTCCCTTATCCGGGGCTCCCATTATCTCGTCCAGAACATTTGTTGCCGATTCAATCCGTTTCAATTCATCCGACACGTTCTTCTCTGACTTGTCCGCGGCCCAACCGGCACCGGCAAGCAGAACAACGGCGATAGCAATCGCCGGAATAGCTCTCCAATTCAGTCTCATAACACTCTCCTCTTGAATTCCACGGTGCTCGTAAGCCCTGGGATCAGCTGTCAGCATCAGGAATGGTTACAACAAACTCCATCCGGTACACCACGTAGCGTGAGGCGAACCTTGCTGTAAGGTCGGGAATGTGAAGACATTGCTGATCGAAGGATTCCCACATCTAGCGGACTGACGAAGAGGCTTGCCCCGCACCCGTGTCAACGGATTCTGCGGTAATAATGAGCCGTTTGGGAGCCGGGCCGAAGTAGTGAATCGGATAGCATGTAATAAGAGTCAGACGGTTTCCGCCCGAACTCTTGAGCACGGATATGTCGTTTGGCTCAATTATTTTAGTATCGGTTACCTGATAATGATAAAGCTTGCCTCCACGGTCTACGTAGATGGAGTCGCCGGAAACTAACTCCCCCAAGTGACGGAAGAAAGTATCACGATGTCCCGCCACCACGGAATTGCCGGATTCTCCCAGAGCGGCAGTATGGGCCAGGTGCCCGGGGCCAACAAGCAGCGCCTTCCGAGACGTGCCCTCCACCACCACTGCGCTTAAGTTGATCTTGGGAATCACCAGGCGTGCCAAACTTGGGCTTCCGCTAGACACATGTGTCGGGGAGGACGTCGATTGGGATTGCCATTCGTGAGCTAGTCTGTTTTGTTCAACCAGCATCCAGGCGTAATCCGCAGCTACATAGCAACAAAGGATTAGTCCGACGAGAGTAAGCAGCGCAGGCAGGAACCGAACATAGAGGGATGTGGAATTGGCATGGCCGCCGGCGAAGCTGGTCACACGCAGCCGAGTTCCAAGCCTCCTCAACGTGCGCTCACAAGGGCTAAACAAAAAATGCGCAGGCTGCCAGAAGTCCGCGCTTAGCGAACTCTGGCAGTGCGCATTCGCTCCAGGGCGTTTAGGAGACATCGTTAGCTGATCGTGCGGACTCCACGTTTTAGTCTCTTAGAGCTCGCTAGCCCTGCGATCAGGAAGCCAACACCAAGCAGTCCGGCCAAGGGTAGCTCGGAACCGGTTTGGGGAAGGTTTCCGTTGTTAGCTCCCGCCGCATTACGTCCTGCCTTGGCGGTGGTTGCATTCGCATCGCTGGCCGGTGGGCTCTGGGTTGTGTCGTTGCTCGGCGGAGTCGCGGTCGCAGCATCGCTGCTGCTTGGCGATTGGGCCGAAGTAGACGGAGCAGGTGAAGTTGACTGGCTGCTGGGCGAAGCCGCACTGGCACTGGTATCAGGAGTAGTGGAGGTCGCACTGCTGCTGGGCGCGGTCGTTGTGCTCGCGCTGCTGCTGGGCGAAGCTGCACTGGCACTGGTATCAGGCGTAGTGGAGGTCGCACTGCTGGGCGCTGTCGTTGTACTCGCGCTGCTGCTGGGCGAAGCTGCACTGGCGCTCGTATCAGGCGTAGTGGAGGTCGCACTGCTGCTGGGCGCGGTCGTTGTGCTCGACTGGCTCATGCTCGACGTATCGCTTGAGCTGTTCGAAGGAGTGTTTGCTGCCGACGACGGAGGAGTGGTAGCTCCCGCAGCCCCAGTGGAGCTCGAACCGCAGTGATCCGAGATCATGGTGACGGAGCTCACCTGGAAGGAATTATTATCACCGGTACTCGGGCTGCTGCTCGGCGTCGCGCCCGGACTGGTGTTGCTGCTTCCCGCTGCGGCAGAATTCATCTGCCCGCTGATCTGGACTTCGTGTCCTACATGGTTCTGAAGCTGATCGGTGCTCCCGACAAGCTTAATCACATTCCCCGTGCTGGTCTGGGTCAGAGTGTAGTTACCATTAGATCCGCTTACGCAGCCCTGGATTGAGTTTCCGGCGCTCGTCGAATCGGTCGCGCCAGGCGTCGATGACTGGCCGGAAGGTGTTTGGGTGGATTGCGATGTTGATGGCGATTGAGAAGTGGACGGCGATGTACTCGACGGACTTTGGGTTGACGGCGTCTGACTCTGGTCCGGCGAGGGACTCTGGGTCGACGGCGATTGTGTCGACGGACTTTGACTCGATTGGTCCGACGACGGACTCTGGCTGGGGGGTGTCTGGGCCCAGACCACCGCTGTAGCCAGCAGTACGATCGATAGCAGTAACAAAACTTTTCTCATCCTCATTCCTCCGATTTCCTTCCTCCGGAATTGCCCTGCCTGATCAATGAATTGTGGTCAATTTTTCTTAGAATTCAGGTACAGGTTCGGCCTTCGGACTTGCTTGCATTCATCCTTACAGCCCATTAAGTCTAGGCGCTCAACTCCGGCGGGTGAATCCAGTACAGCCTTTAGCCTCCTAAGGAAAACACTGTACAAACCGGGATGTTCCCGCGTATGCCGGGTCGTCTGGCGATATCAGCGCTGGACCGGGAAATGTAAACGGGGCGCTTGCGAGACTTTGCGAAATGGGAGAATTGTCATCCGCGGTTACGCCACTTGGACGATGTTGTTTCGCACCGCGAATAGTACCAGTTCGCTGATCGAATGCACGTTGAGTTTGCGCATAATGTTGGAGCGGTGAGTCTCCGCCGTTTTCACGCTAAGACCCAGCGCGGTAGCCACTTCCTTCGTGCTTCTGCCTTCCGCAAGCATCTGGACGACTTCCCTTTCTCGCGGCGTGAGAATTTCGCGCGGACCTCCTTCTTCCGCCGTCCGAGATTTGTTCCTTAGAGTCGATTCCAGCACCAGTTCGGCCACCTTTGAGGTAAAGAAAGTCTTGTGCCGCTGTAAGGCTTCAATGGCAGCAACCAGTTCGTGGCTGGCATCGGATTTGAGCAAGAAACCGCGGGCGCCTGATTCCAGTACCTCCCGCACAAGTTGTTCTGATTCATGCATGGTCAGAATCAGGATCCTGGTTTGAGGCAGCGCCTGCGTAATTAGACGGGTAGCTTCGAGCCCGTTCAAGTTAGGCATGGAAATGTCAAGGACCACAACGTCAGGTTTTAATTCGAGCGCCTTGTTCACGGCATCCCGCCCGTCGGTTGCCTCGCCGCATACCTCCCACCCCGGGTGGCCCGCAAGTAGCCCCCGCACGCCATGCCGAACTACTTCATGATCGTCAGCTAGCAGGATACGAAGATTCACCAAGTTCTCACCTCTGAACACAGACCACGGCGACCTATGCTCTTATGTCGCTTATGCCGCCCGCCGAGGAGTGCTCTGAGAGCTTTCATCTGTCGGCTTCGCCTCTAACAGCTCTTCTTTTTTACTGCTTTCGTCGCGGGCAATCTCAGCGTTGACCACTTGCGCAAGGATCGTAAGTTTCCGGTCCGCCTCCTGTTCCTCCTCGAGAGTCGCCTGCAACTGTGCCGCGGTATCGCGCTGTTGCAATGCAGTGGCGTATCCTCGCAGCGTTCCGTAACTTGCTATCTCATAGTGCTCAATTTTTTGTAGATGCGCGATG
The DNA here is from genome assembly GCA_003225075.1 of Acidobacteriota bacterium. Taxonomy (GTDB): domain Bacteria; phylum Acidobacteriota; class Terriglobia; order Terriglobales; family Acidobacteriaceae; genus Gp1-AA124. The sequence continues at coordinate 37,157 of QIAP01000051.1, forward strand.
AGCGATGCGGGCAGGACATTGGCGGCAAGTTTTTGCGCGCCGATCTCTTCAGTTTCTTTGATCATCGCCTGCATCACCCTGCAGGTCTCTCGATTGGAAGTTTCGCCCACTACCTGCAAGATCATATCCAGACGCGCCGCATGATCCTTTGTCTGCTCCAGGTGTTCCTGAAGAAGTTCCCTCAACTGCGAAGATGCAGCTGTGACGATTTTGGGCAGAGCGTCGGCCAACTGATTCTCCGCATCGCGAGTCTTTTTTAGTTCCGCAATGAACAACTCGGTGAGTTGGTTGGTGTTCATAACGAGTTCCTGCGCTGTCCTTCTTCCTTCTGCTCTAACTAACTCAAAGGGCGGGAGGCGGGCGTCGAGAAACCATTTAATTTCTAGGCGCCTGCCCGGGGTGGTTGGAATATTGAGGAATGCATCTCGCGTAAACTTAACTTGGCGAACACCCTTCTACAATCCCACCCCTACTGTAGCTGCATTGAAAAATTACCTTAGCTTTTGCGCACAAAACTTAATTAGTCAAAAAACTTAATTAGTCAACAAGAGTCAACTGCGACCGGTTGATTCTCCTTTATCGGAGAGCGTGGATGTAAGTCACGGCATGACGCTGCATCAAAGCTGCCAAGCCAATGTAGAAATTATTTAGTTCTCAGGCCTATCCGGTACATGCGGTAGCTCCCTACGGGATTTGCTGTAGGGAGCTATATCACTGCGAACGGGGGACCCATCTTGCGATGATCGAGGCGAGTTGAGTCGCTTTTTTCGAGTACGTTGATTCGTGTAGACGGCATTGCTGATAACCCTAGACCAGCCCAGAAGGTCATTGATCACTTCTAAGGTCCCGGAAATTGTGCGGCGGAAAATTTTACTTGCACTGCGTCGTCGTTGCATCGCCGTACTACGAGAGTCATTCACAAGTCACGCACGTTCATCCACTTATGGTTTGGCAGAGCGCATGCGAACGATTCTTCGTTCGCGAAAATAAAACTCCCCTATATTTTTGGAGGCAAAATGATGCAAGTGACGAATCTGTTCCGCCGACTGGAAATTCCTGCACTCGTTCTCGGACTGGTGTCGTTGGGAACATCTGTGCTCGCTCAGCAACAGAAGCCCGACAATCCGCAAGTCCCCGACCCCAACGCGCAGACCCAGCAGCAGCCCAGCGCTCCATCCGGGTCCCAAAGTCAGAGCGCTACCCCGTCTGGAAGTCAAACAGCTTCGCCAAGTCCAGCAGGCTCCGACAGTCAGATGACACCTCAAAGCCAGCAGACTTTTACTGGCAAGATTGTCAAAGCCGATGGCAATTTCGTGCTTCAGGATCAGACTAGCAATGCCATGTACCAGCTCGATAATCAGGACCAGGCAAAGTCCTATGAAGGCAAGAATGTGAAGGTTACTGGGACTCTCGACAGTTCTAGCAAGACGATTCACGTGTCCGCGATCGAGCCCTTCTCTTCTTAAAGCCGCGTAAATAGAGGGATCGGCGTATGCCGGTCCCTTTTCCTTTTCTTATTGTTTGTCGTTTTTGAAAGTCTTTAGCGAAGTCTTGATCTTTGACAACAAATATTAGGAAACGCCTGAGGAAGGACCTTTAGTGACTTCGGGTAAGCGCCAAAAACAGCACGGCGCCGGGCCGACTTCTCCGCAAGTCTTCCCGGCACCCGTGATGCATGGACGGCTTACCGCCTAGCCGCCGGTTCATGCAACCTGTTCTTCGTCTTCTCCCTGAATATCAGTTTCTTCGATATCCGTTCCCGTCGGATTAATCTCCGACTGGTGCATGGAGCGACGATGTTCTTGCAATTCGGACTCAGAGCTGAAGCTCTGGCCGCACGCTCGACAAGTCTTACTGGATGGGTCCATGGAATTTATCTCCTGTCTGTTGGAGTTGATCTTTTTCGCCTGCAATCTTGATAACTATTTTTCTAGCATCCTCTGAATCTTGAATCGCACCTGCTGCAACGGCGAGCTGCGAACTTCGGCCACTTTATGAGTGAGTCGTAAGGCAAAACCATCCGGTACTCGCTGTACCCGCAAACAGTATCTCCTGTACTAATGTGCTCTTTGCTGCCGTTGCCAGTGTGGCCCCCAACAACGTCGCTTGTTCTAACCGGAGTACAACGGGCTAGGAACCGCGGCAAAGATTGCGGCTGCGTTACGTCCCTTCAATCTGACCCATGCTTTTCGGTATTACCTGCATAACGTTGCACAGTGCTACCGTGAGGGGCTTGCCTGTCGCTGTCTGGGCGGGATATCAACTGCACGAACCACTCCTAAGTCTTACATTCCTAATCATATTTCGGTACAGCAACTCCGCTTAGTGATTACAAATAAGACCCGATAGTGAACTCTGCTGTTCACACTTACACTCAGCGCAACTGAACACGCTCGCACTAGACCCGCGGTGACACGGCTAGACGACCTGTGCCAGGAAAGGAGATCCAAAGTGACAGATGCCACGGCAATGCGTCCGGAACATCAACTGATCTCGCGTGCCCTTAGCGGTGATCAGGATGCTTTTGCGGAACTGTTCGAGTCCCACAAGAACCACGTCTATTCCCTCTGTTTACGTATGACGAGCAACATCGCCGAGGCCGAGGACCTGACCCAGGATGCTTTCATTCAGGTCTTCCGTAAACTCGCCACATTTCGTGGTGATTCGGCCCTCTCCACGTGGATCTATCGCGTGGCGATGAATACAACGCTTATGCACTTCCGGAAGAAAGCTCTGCGCCAGGTTTCCCTCGACCAACGCGCCGACACGCCGAACGAAAAGGCAGAAAAGATTGATCTCTGTCAGGACGATGGACGCCTGCGGGGAACAGTCGACCGCATTGCGCTGACTCGTGCGATCGGCGAACTGCCTCAAGGCTATCGCACCATCTTTCTTCTGCACGACGTGGAGGGCTACGGGCACCATGAAATTGCCCGGCTGTTGCACTGTTCGGTCGGCAATTCCAAATCACAGCTTCATAAAGCGCGGCTCAAAATACGCGAAGCTCTTTTGTCTCACACCAAAGTGAGTGTGTGTGCGCCGGCAGCCGGCTCGGCCGGAACCCGCGTGGTTCGAGCAGAGCGTATTTCCGCGATTCCGGAAATCCGCGACGAGCGGGCAACCTCCGGGGTGACGGGGTACCCGAAAGAAGCCATCGCCTAAGCTGTCAGGTCGGCCGTACGAGAAAGGGACATGCAGTGCGAGCAGCCGCGGTTTTGATTGTAGATGGAATAACCCAGCCTTGGAATTCTGCTGAGACGGCGGACGCTCTTTCGCTTCGAGTGATCGAGGCAGAGTTCCGGACTAATCCTCTTTCTGCACGTCGCTTCGTCCTGTCGGATTTCCTCGGCGCCACTGTCCTGCAGCGGGTCATCAATCGGCTGCAAATATGCGAAGTGGATCCTATTTGTATCCTCGGTGATCCACACCATCCCGCGAGCGTGGAATTCGCACACTCTCCCGTGGACGGACCGCAACCATCATTTCAAAATTTATGGGCAGAGGCGGAGCAGCTCTTCCTTCAATTTGCGCAGCGGGAAATTGATTTTGTCTTCTTAATTAGATTAGGGACCTACGCTGAACTGGATTTTGTCGATCTATTACAGTTCCACCGGGAAAATGGCGAAGCGTTCACCTGTGTGGAGGGTACACGAGGGCCCGTGCACATCTTTGTCCTGAGCCTTGCCAAAGGATCCGGCTGGGCCGATGCGCTTAAGAGTGTTTTGCGCAGAGAGCCGTCGCTAAGCGCACGCTATAAGTTTTACGGGTACATAAATCCACTGGCGAGTGCCTATGATTTCCGTCGGTTGGCGCAGGACGCGCTTGCCGGGCGCTGCGATCTTAAACCGGTGGGCAAAGAACTTAGACCTGGAATTTGGGTGGGCGAGGGTGCTGCCATTGACCGGCGGGCCCGAATCCTTGCGCCCGCATACGTGGGCGCACATGCCGAAATCATGGCGGCCGCTTTAATTACTCGCGGTAGCGCCATCGAACACCATTGCCAGGTCGATTGTGGGACGGTCGTGGACGATTCCAGCGTGCTGCCTTACACCTATCTGGGTCCTGGACTGGAAGTTACGCATGCGGTCGTCGATGGCGGCAGATTATTACACTTGGCCCGCAATATCGAAGTACAGATCGCGGATCGCCGCTTGATCGGTCCTACTCATTCTGCATCGGCGCGTCACCGGACCGGGGTGAACCCCCTGAAAAGCCCCACCGCACATGGGATTCGGGGTCTGGTCGCGCCAACCGAATGTGTGGAACCAGCATCTTTCCATAAGGCCGGCGAAATTGCTCCTTCGTCGTAACCGCTCGCTAAGTTGAATGGGCAAATCAAGGAGAATTATGCAAAAAGTTCGAACGCCGGTTTTAATACAACGCCTGCCGGCACGCTTTAATGCTGGGCAGGTACGGGCCATCATGCAGGAGTTGCAACCTTTCTTAAAAGCGGATCGTCCTCGTGTGGTTTTTGACCTCTCCCAGGTAGAAGAAATGGACGCAGCCAGCGTGGACATGCTGCTGCAATGCATGAGTGACGCCTCAAAGCGCGATGGTGACGTTAAACTCGTCTCGCCCTCCGTGCGCGCCATGGTGATTTTAGAACTAACACAACTGGATCGTCTGTTTGAAATTTTCGAGAGTCCCGAGGAGGCGTCGGCCAGTTTTGGTGGGCCGTTCACGGCATCGCAGACGGAGGATTTGCTCCTGGGTCTCCCGTCAGCCAGCCTCGGTCATTTGGAAGCAGAGCAAGCATAAGCAGCACGTCGGTACTTTGTTTCATTAGAGGGATGCATGACAATGAGCCGCTGGATCCACCGCCTGATCGGCGTCTTTCTGGTCATTCCGCTTGCGGGAGCGCCCGAACTATTGGCGGCACTCAACGGACAGCAACCCGACGCTGGGGTGCAACAAGCGGGTGGGCAACAAGTTGCTCAATTACCAGATACTCCCAGTGTCTCCTTAGCCCAAGCCCGGGCCGCAGACCCCGTGCCGCCAACGGATTCGCAGGCGCAGCCGGCTAATACGCAGCCGAACGCAAGCGCACCGAGTGCTCCTGCGCAAGAAGATTCTCGACCGCAAGCTAACCCGCTGCCAGCACAAAATTCGCAACAGCCGCCAGACCCCACTCCGGCGCAGAACACGCCACAGAATGAAGACCAGAAGAAAACTCCTGACCAGCAGCAACCGGCCGGCGCAGCCGCTGCTCAACTGGGGCGCACAACCGGCGGCGCGGCCTCGAAGCCCGCAGGCGCGGCTATGGCGCCCGCCAAACAGCGGCAGAGCCGGTCTTTGCTTCTCAAGATGGGTTTGTTGGCCGCGGCCGGGGTCGCAGTGGGAACCGTCGTAGGCCTCACCAAGGCCACGCCCAGCAAGCCGCCTGGTGCTCACTGATGAGGGTCACGCTGCACCTTAACGTGATTATGTTTTCTACCCTGCCCAGCCCGTCTGAAGTGCGACCCGCAGATCATCCACTCTTGATCAGCTTTTCCGGTATTGATGGAGCTGGCAAGAGCACGCAAATAGAGGGCCTCCAGTCTCTGTTGTGTGAAGCCGGAATGTGCGTGGTTCGATTGCAGTTCTGGGATGACGTCGCCGTTCTAAAGCGTTTTCGCGAAGACGCCATGGTGAAGGTCTTCAAAGGGGAAAAAGGCATCGGCAGCCCGGAAAAACCGGTGCATCGCAATGACAAGAATGTGCGTCGCTGGTATCTCACCCTGGGACGCTGCGCGCTGTACCTTTGCGATGCAATCCGCCTTCGCTCAGTCGTCGCAAAATTGCGAAGGAGGGAACCTGACGCGATCATTTTTGACCGATACAGTTACGACGAACTGGCTACCCTTCGCCTCGACAGCAAGCTAGTACGACTTTACGCCTGGCTGTTGATGAAGTTGATCCCGCAACCCGACATTGCTTACGTGCTGGACGCCGAACCAGAAACTGCTCATCGGCGGAAACCTGAGTATCCGGTGGATTTTCTTTATCGCTACCGCCATGCCTATTTGTCGCTCGGTTCGCTGGCCCATATGGCGATTATCGACCCCGGCAATCCGGAAGAAGTTCAGCGCAACATTCGGGAACGGTTGCGGGCGAGCTGTCAGGAGCGGAAAAACGGGTCTGCGTTGTCTCGTCGAGTAAGCACCTTGGGAATTTGAACTCTCCGTGATGTGTTCGCCTCCGCAAGGGAGCGGCTACGACCCTGTGTACCCCCGGCGGTTGACCGCCCGTTCCTTTGCCCCGGCTACAGGACATACATTACCTGAGCCAGCCAACGGTTCTCTCCTGTTCTCCATCCAAAGAAAGCAACGAAATTTATGCCAGGGGATTGGGCTCCGACATGCAGGTAGTGAATTCGTTCCGAAAATTTGGCTTGGTGATTCCCACCTTGAATGAGGCGGGGAATATTCCGGTACTGCTCGATCGTATCCGCACTGCACTACTATCTTTGGATCTGGATTATGAGTTACTCGTCGTGGATGACGACAGCCGGGACGGAACCCAAGATGTCGTCCGCAAACATGCCGATGCTGATCCTAGAATCAGGCTGCTAGTCAGGCGCGGCCAGCGCGGTCTTGCAGGCGCCGTCATTCACGGTTGGCGTTATACCAACGCCGATCTTCTCGGCGTCATTGACGCCGACCTGCAACATCCTCCCGAGTTACTGCCGGACCTGATTGAAGGCGTTCGCGCTGGTCACGACATTGCTATCGCCAGCCGCTACGCCAACGGAAATTCTCCCGATGGTTGGAACGCGGCACGGCACGCCGTTTCGCGACTAGGGACGCTGGTGAGCATGCCCTTACAGAGGGCCGGGCGCCGTGTCAAAGATCCACTGTCCGGTTTTTTTGTGGTGAAACGCGAATGTCTTGAGGGTCTGAATTTACGACCCGCCGGATTCAAGATTCTGCTCGAGATTTTGGTGCGCGCCCGCATCAAGTCGGCGGTGGAAATGCCTTTCCAGTTTGGCCTGCGGCACGCAGGCAAGAGCAAAGCCGACGTGAAGGTGGCGCTGGATTATTTTTCGTTGCTTGGAAAGCTCTCCCGTGAAACGTTTTTCGGGCCGGGTCAGCGATGAAAATCTGTCTCGTAACGTCATTTCCGCCCAGCCGGCGCGGGTTAAATGAATACGGGTATCACATCGCTCGTGAACTTCAGAACAACCCTTTGTTAAGTCTGACGGTTCTGGCTGATGAGCTGCTATCTACAGAACCCGAACTTCCGGGATTTTCCGTCGTTCGCTGCTGGGACTTCAATCGAGTTACCAACCCGTTGTGTCTGCTCCGCGAAATTCGACAACTGCAGCCTGATGTGGTCTGGTTTAACGTGGGATTTGCCAGCTATGGGAATAAAGCGCTCCCCGCTTCCATCGGCCTCGCGGCCCCAGCTCTGATCAGTCTGGCTGGATTTCAAACTCATGTCACCTTGCATCAGCTCATGGACACCGTCGACCTAAAGGACGCTGGGGTCCATTTCCCCACACTTTACAAAGTGGCGGGAGCGCTAATCACTCGCGTCTTGCTGATGTCAGATTCTGTTTCCGTTTTGCTGCCGGCGTACCGTCGAATTCTCCGTGAAAAATATCGCTCCGAGCATGTGCACTTTCGCCCGCACGGAATCCTTTCCGGTCGTCCGGAATACCCCGACTTTTCGCGGCGTGACCCATCGGCTCAGCGCGTGCTTGCCTTTGGTAAGTGGGGGACCTACAAGCGGCTGGAGCCGATGATTGAGGCTTTTCGGTCGGTTGCCCTGGAAATGCCGGGGGTACGCCTGGTGGTGGCAGGTGGAAATCATCCCAACACGCCGGGCTACGTGGAAGCGGTCGCCGAACGTTACCGCCATGATCCGCAAATCGAATTTACCGGCTATGTCCCAGAAGCGGCGATTGGCGATCTCTTCCGCAGCGCCAGCGTAACCGTGATGCCCTACTCGTCTTCGGCAGGATCCAGCGGAGTAGCGCACCTGGCGTGCCAGTACGGTGTTCCTATCATCGCATCCGACATTCGCGACTTCCGTCAGCTGGCAGAAGAGGAAGGACTCGCAATTGAATTTTACCGGGCCGGCGATAATGTTAGCCTGGCGACCATGCTGCTGCAGCTTCTGCAATCTCCCGAGCGGCAGCAAGCCATGGCTTTGCAGAATTTCTCCGTCGCCTTGCATATGACCATGCCGCGGGTCATTCGGGAATATCTTCGCTCATTTGATTTGCAGGAACGCATCGAACTTCTCCGGTCTCTTTCCCGAATACGCCGATTGCCGCACTGGATGCCCATGCGCTCCACTGTCGGGGCTCTGATTTTACGGAACTGGACGGCCTGGCGTTCATGGCTGCCTTCGCCGCACATTCTTCAACAGGATCCTGACGATCTAGTGGACGGTCAGGCTGACGGTAGTGGCACTTTGCAGGCCTCCCGAGCTGCCGGTAACGATGAGGGCGAAAGTTCCGACTGGCATCGTGAGCGTGGAATCCTGGCTGGCTTGCCTGACTTGTCCCCCTCCGCAAGAACTGAGCAGCAGCATCCCGCAGATGAGCAGGAACGACAGGACGGGAAACATCATCTTCTTGCGGCGCTGCTGGCCGCACAACACGAACCCGGGGATGACCACCCCCAGAAAGCCAACGGACCGCAACAACTGTCGGCCCGGCAGCTCGTTCGTGTCTGGAACCGCGGCAACGGTAATGGACGAAATGGTGAGCACGGATCCGACGGCGCTGCTTCCGGGAACAACCGTAGCCGGGGAAAAGGAACAACCCAATCCCACAGGAAGACCAGAGCAGGAAAGCGCGATCGTGCCATTGAAGGGTATGGATTCGGGAGTAATCGTGATACCGGCGCTGCCTGACTGCCCCGATTTGATAGTGATTGCTGAAGGCGAGGCTGTAAGTGTCACCTTCAGCCCGGGCCCGCCCTGCACTGTATAGCGCACCGCCTGAGACATCTGATTCTTCAGTGTTGCTTTTCCTACAGCTTGCACGTATACGGTGTAGGCCCCTGCGGCCAGCGAGTAGCTGCCCAGGTTCAGGGAACGTGAGCCGGGTGCGTTGGTGTTTAGAGCCATTAAATTTTGGCCATCTCTACTTATATAGACCACATAGTGGTCAATCGTGTTTTCCTTTCCAGTAATGTTCCATTGCAGGACACTTCCAGAAAGACTTGCCGACAGAGAAACGCAATTATCGATTCCGGTTTCCAGTTCAGTGCCCTCTTGATAATCATTCCAGGTCACCAGTTGTAGCCCTCCCATTTGGTGGCCGGAATTGTAGATGCTGTTAATTTTGTCAAATGTCCCCAGCCAGGTTTGGCCGCACTGCTGGCTCATGATGCGGTGCATAGTCCAGGAGGCAAGGTTATCGTTGAATCCTTTATAGGCGCCGCCAATGGTTAGTTCTTGCGGCGCTGCTTCTCCAGCGGTGTAAAACTTCGTCAAGTAGCTATTCGCAAAATCGTTCGTAGTCGGCTCGACCCAGGCATAGCTTCCGCCACTCAGGGCGTGCCTAAAACCTTCCGAGTGCTGGAAAATATACAGGGGTGTTCCACCCACGGCTGCATTGACGGCGTTCCAGTCGAGGCTGAAGTGCAAATCCAGATCGAAGTTGGTGATAACCGGTTTCCCATTGATTCGCATGTAGGCGGGAGAGGGGAAGTACGTATCCTGGACGTACTGGATCTGCTTGATGAGGGCCTGTTGTGGATTACATCCCGAGCACGAATTCCACTGCAGTGCCCCCTTATCCACCATGATGGCGAATGTAAAACCGGGGTGGCTCTCCGCCTCTGCCATGACCAGCTTTGCCACGGCATCCTCAAAATTCCCCGGGCCATACCAGTCCATGATCACACCGTCGATTCCGCGGCTGATCATGTCCTCGATTTGGCGATGGACTTGTGCGGGATCGTTGGACTTGTAGCCGACGTTCATCGGGCTCGGTCCACCAAACCAAAGCATGAGATGGGCGTAGATCTTCGTGGTGGCGCCTGGATACAGAAGCGTGTGGATATCCAGTTTGCTGATACTTGAAGCGCCGATGTCGCCGTTGGATTGCGCCTGAAAAGAATTAGCGGCGCTGGTGTTGTTCGAAGTCTCCGCGATCAGCGTGGTCGTAGGAGTAATGGTGAGCGTTCCTGCGAAGCCCGCAGGCAATCCCAAACACAACAAGGCAAAAGAAAGCAGGCACTGACGCATGCACACCTCGAGAACGAGGGGGCAGAATGCGGAGGGTTCCACCCCGTTAACGCGCCGGCTTGAAACGGGTGCGGGCGGTACCGCACTATCGATTGCCGGCACTTCACTGTTTTTCTCGTTGGGCCGATACTAACGTCAGGTCTGACTTCGACCATGGTCACTTTGGTGAGTGGACTTTTGAGTAGTCCGAGTTCATGTCACTCCCGCGTTGCTTTTGACCAGTCGGTCAGAAGCATTTGAAGTCGGGAGTCGTCGTGCCGCTCTTTATCTGGTTGAACACGCTCTTCTGCTGCTGCTGGTAGACGCCCTTTATTAATGCATAATGGATCCACTGAACCAGCCCATAGCGTTGGCTCAGGTAGTACTCTTCCTTGTCCCCGCAGTTACCGTAGTTACTGTCGCAGTTATAGCGATAGCTCACTACCAGAGTCTTCATGTTGTTGGGAAGATTTCCCCCCAGCGAAAGATAGTAAGGACCCCAGACTTGGTTATTCGCAGTCTTCAGAGTGTGGTCCGTGTGGTGGTTGCAATCTGTGTAGATTTGATACGCGGTGTTGGCGACTTTGATAGTTGACCCGGGAAACCCGGCCGTCGCACACCTGTGTGTTAGCGGCATGTTGGTGTCATAGGTGGACTTCTTATAGCTGCTAGGATTGCTCCAGGCATATTCCGTGATCCACAAGTAAATGTTGTTGTTGTCATACAGCTGAATATCCCAGGGATACCCGGTGCCGCTCTTGGTCCAATAAAATTTGGTAGACCACATGTCCGTGTAGAGGGGATTTGCGGTCCCTGCCATGTATTTCGACCCTCGCAGATCGGAATCCATGGTCATCCAGTCCAGCATGTCGTACTGGCCAGACGGGCAGCTGATCGTGCTTTCGGCGTGAGCCGGCGTTACATTTTGGAAGAGTCCAAGCCACATTAGTACCGCACTTGTTAACAGATATGTACGTAATTTCATTATTCAAAAACCTCGTAGAATTCGCCCTCCTGCGCTCCTCGACGGGAGACACACATAGAGTGAAGGACTGCCAGGCAGTCCTCTTCCAAAACAGGGTTGTGGGCTTAAGTTGCTGGAGTGTACGTATTTTGCGGTGTCGCCACAATCAGCCGAACACCTTAAAAATGTGGAAAAAGAAGGCCTTTTCAGCGGCCATTGTCACAAAACGTGCCAAATAAGGCGCTCCAGCCCTATTTCTTAACTAGTAAAATATGGAATTCAATATATTGTGGCTTCAAAGGGTGCACTCCGTTCCCCCCACCGACCCGGCTTGTCACTAGATTCCCGCCCACCTATCCAACGCGAACCGCGCTGTTCGTCATCTCAGGGGCGCGCAGGAGATCGCCCGACAGGAGGCGGAAGTGCAAATGAAGCCTGGGTGGAAGTTGCTATCTGTATCGACGATCTTGGCCTTGTCGGTCGCCCTGACGGGATGTCAGCGACTAGGAACCACTAACAACAGTCAATCCAACGCGACTCCGCCTCCACCACCGCCGATATCAAATCCGCAGGGCCTGCAAAAACTAAATCACATTATCTTCATGGCTCAGGAGAACCGTTCTTTCGACAATTATTTCGGCCAACTCAGTGCTTACTGGAACGCCAATGGTATTCCGCAGCAGCCCCTCGATGGCCTGCCAGCGAATGCTTCGAATCCCGCTGCGAGCGGCTCCGCCACCGTTAGGCCGTTTCACTAGGCCACGGCTTGCGTGCAGAACACCACACCAACCTGGGCTGAAAGCCATAAAGACTGGAATCTCTTGAATCCCACCAGCACGACCCCCAAACTCGATGGATTCGTCGCTGAAGCCGCGCACTATGCGCAGAAACCCCCGCCGACCGATGGCATTGTCTTCGATCGCGCCGGCATTCGCGCGATGGGCTGTTACGACGGCAACGATCTGAATTACTACTATTTCATGGTCTCAAAATTTGCCACGTCCGATCGTTGGTTTTCGCCCGTCATGACTCGCACCGAACCCAATCGCCTTTATCTGCTGGCCGGCACTTCGGCCGGCCATGCCTACCCTCTCGAAGACAACGGATTGACCTCACCTGATTCCAACCTGCATCCCACAATTTTTCAGTCGCTCGACAAGGCTGGCATCTCGTGGAGGATCTACGAAACGGACCCCGGAACCTCCTATATCTACAAATTTCAGCCCTACGCCGACCAGCACACCGCCAATATCGTGCCTGCTTCCCGGTTCGCCACCGAGGCGCAGAATGGCACCCTGCCCACCGTTGCATTGATTGAGAGCAGTGGTCTTTCGCGACTGGACGAGCATCCCCGGAACAACTACAGACCGGCGCCAATTACGTTGCCGGTCTGATCAACGCTCTCATGACCAGTCCGTCATGGAACGATTCGGCTTTCATCCTCACTTTTGATGAGGGTGGAGGCTTGTATGACCACGTTCCACCGGTGCCGGCCGTCCAACCCGGACTGGATCCCGCCCTCTGACATTCCGCCGGGGGGAATCTGCAGCGGAGTTTCAGGAGGTATCTGCGACTTCAACTACACTGGGTACCGGGTCCCGCTGCTTGTGGTTTCACCGTTTACCAACAAAGAATTTCGTGTCCCATACCGTCGCAGACTACACCGCCATCCTCAAGTTGATCGAGACGCGGTTTAAGCTGGCCAATCTCTCCAAGCGCGCCGCCGCTCAAGTGGATATGTCTGAGTTCTTCGACTTCACCAACCCGCCCTGGATGACGCCTCCCTCATCGCCACTGCAGGACACCACCAAGCTTTGCAACTATCCCTGCAATAAGTGCAGGAACGCTACAACGACCGGGTAGCTAACCACGGATTCAGATCAGCTTCGGCAATCAGTCCTGCCCGGCAACTTGTGGATGCGGCTCAATGGGAATCGAGTGGAAGTTGTGTTTAGGGTTTGGAAGCGGTGGTGTTGACTGTGATGTTCTGCG
>QIAP01000052.1 GCA_003225075.1 Acidobacteriota bacterium
GGACGGGCTGTGGAAAAGACGCGAGCTGGAAAAGTCCAAAACCCGACTTTCCCACCTCGCTTGGAAATCCCGCAAAAGGCGCTGGATTCCCACTTTCCCACAGCCCCGACTGCTGCTGGTCATTTAACTCAAACCGGACAAGTCACGTGCTAAGAAAACCGGACATTTTAACTTGCTAACAACAAGGCTCACGTCAGAAGGCTCACGTCAGATGCTCACGTCAGATGCGGTCGTGCCAATGCTTCTGCAGGTGAAGCGTGCGGCGGAGAAAATTCATCTCGACACACCTCGACCTGCCGCCTGAAAGTGCGTGTTAACATCGAAAATTGAGGTGCGCGTGCGCATTCTGTTCATTGGTGACATTTTTGGGCGGCCGGGAAGACATATTGTAAAGGAGCGCCTGCCGGAACTAGTCAAGAAGCATGCCATTGATCTGGTCATCGCCAATGGCGAGAACTCGGCTGCCGGGTTCGGGATTACCCCGCCGCTTGCTGAAGAACTGTTCGAGCTTGGTATTGAGGTGCTCACTTCAGGCAATCACATTTGGGACAAGCGCGAGATTCTGGATTACTTTCGCATGTCGAACGGCGGTCCGCACAGCCCGGCGCGACGCCTGCTGCGCCCTGCGAACTATCCCGCCGGAATGCCAGGTTGGGGCCTGTATCAAGGTACGAAGGGCAAAGTTCCTTATGCCGTAATCAATCTGCAAGGTCGTGTGTTCATGAGTTCGAACGACGACCCATTCCGCGCCGCTGATCAATTGTTGAAAGACGTGACGGCCAAGATCGTGCTGGTGGATATTCACGCTGAGGCCACTTCGGAAAAAATTTCTCTAGGCTGGTACCTCGACGGCCGGGTCACCGCGGTTCTCGGCACTCACACTCACATTCCCACCGCGGATGAGCGCGTCCTGCCGAAGGGAACGGCTTACATCACCGATGTGGGCATGACCGGGCCATACGATAGCGTGATTGGGGTGAAGAAGGAATTAATTATTGAGAAATTCCTCACCAATATGCCGATGCGCTTCGAACCTGCCACCGGTGACGTACGCTTATGTGCCGTGGTTATCGAGTGTGACGATACAACCGGCCATGCCAGCTCCATCGAACGGTTAATGCTGGCTTAGGTGGCTGGCAAGAATAAATTCCGCAGGCTCCTCCGGAATGTGCAAGCTGTACTAACGAGCATTAGGCATGCACCCAAAGGTACTAGTACCGTGCAAAATCCGCGTCTGAGTGCGTTCTTCCCGAGTACAATTTGATATCCATGCGCTGGCTGACCTCAGTATGGCTGATGCTCTATCTGGCGGTAAGTGCTTTTTCTTCCGACCAGATGCCGAGCACTCCGACGGTACCCTGTCCTGAGAATGCACCGGGCGGGGCCACCTGTGCCGTCTCCAAGAAAGATCTTAAAGCCGCGAGGACAGCATTTTCGCGGGCGCTGAAGCTCGAGCGCGCCAATCGCCTGGAAGAAGCCTTTGCCGAATTTGAACAGGCTGCGCGTCTCGCGCCGCGGGATATGCAATTGGTTACAGCGCGTGAAATGGCACGCCAGCAGTTGGTTTACGACTATTTGCAGCGCGGCAATACGAGCATGCTGAAGGGCCGTCCGGGTGAAGCGTTAGGGGAATTCCGCAGCGCCATTAATCTCGATCCGCAGAACGAATTCGCGCAACAGCGGCTGCGCGATGCGCTGGGTCCGTCGCCCGCCAGAGCATCGGCGCCGCGAGCGCTGGCGAATGCGAGAGGAATAGAACTCGCTCCCCAGCAACGGCGGGCTGATTTCCATTATCGCGGAGACGCACGCGGACTCATCAGCGAAATCGGCGCCACATTTGGAATCGCAATTACATTCGACGATTCTATGTTGAGCCGCAGGGTGCGTTTCGATATCGAAAACGTAAATTTCTACACCGCCATGCAGACGGCCGCGGCAGTGACCAAGAGTTTCTGGACCGCCATTGACGAGAAACAAATCTTCGTTGCTGCGAACACACCAGACAATCACCGTTTGTTCGACCACCTGATGTTGCGCACGTTCTATGTCCCGGACGCCTCTACGCCCCAGGAATTGAACGATTTGACCAACGTGCTGCGTTCGCTATTTGATATCCGCTTCGTCATGCAGCAGCCGCAAAATAACACGATTATGGTGAGGGCGCCACAGAGGACCCTGGATGCAGCTACGCAATTCATGGAGAGCTTGGACTCAGCCCGGCCGCAGGTGCTGCTGGACGTCCATGCCTATGAAGTCAGCCGCACATTTATGCGCAACATCGGCGTACACATACCTGACCAGTTCCGTTTATTCAACATTCCCGCCGCCGCGTTGACGGCCTTGGGCGGGCAAAACATACAAGACTTGATCAACCAGTTGATCTCCGGCGGAGGCATTAACCAGGCAAATACTACGGCACTTTCGGGACTGCTGGCCCAGCTTCAGAGCCAACAAAATTCGATTTTCAGTCAGCCGCTGGCGACGTTTGGCGGGGGGCTTACGTTTTTTGGATTAAGTCTTGATCAGCTCAGCGCGACGTTGTCGGTGAATGAGAATTCAATAAAAACGCTGGAGCATGCCACCCTGCGCGCCTCCGAGGGCAAGGATGCTACCTTCCATGTGGGCTCGCGATTTCCTATCCTCAATGCAAGCTTCGCGCCGATTTTCAATACTCCCGCGATTGCGCAAAACATCCAAAACAATACTTTCCAGGCGGCGTTTCCATCGTTCAACTACGAAGACTTGGGACTGAACATAAAGGCCAAGCCAAATATTCATGGGAACTCCGACGTGAGCCTGCAATTAGAGCTGGAAATACGTGCGCTGGGAGGCGCCCGCCTCAACGGCGTGCCAGTTATCTCCAACCGCCAATACAAGGGCAGCATTACTCTAAAGAATGGCGAGCCGGCAGTAGTGGCAGGAACCATCTCACGCACTGAGCAACGTAGCTTGAGCGGCATCCCGGGACTGGGACAGGTTCCCGGACTCAACAAGGTGATGGCGACCAACACCAGAGAAGAAGACGATGATGAGTTGCTGATCGTAATTACGCCACACGTGATCAGCAGGGGAGAAGCCAATCCTGGATCGGAAATCTGGATGTCTGCGGCGCAATGAATGATGATTTCGTTTAACCGCCGCGTTTGAAGAATTGAACAGCGCGCTCGTGGGCTTCTGCTTTCTTACGCGTGCTGAACGTACCGAGATTGCGGCGCTTCCCCGTTTTCGGATCCTTCTTGCGCGAATACAACCGATACTCTCCGGATTTGAGCTTGCGTATCATTACGCCGCGCCGCAACCGTGTATCAGATGGCTTGCAATTGTTTTACAGTTGCACGGCTGGCGGGTGATCTTCTGCTACTTCCCCTGTTTGGCCTCAAACTCCACGATGCTTTTCAAGACCTCGGGTGGAATTCCCAGGTTTCCAATCTTGCGCCCATTGACGAAAAGCGCGGGGGTACCGGTAACGTCCACTGATTTGCCTAGAGCTACCGATTGCTCCACTCGGGCGGCGGTTTCGGGCTTCGCGGCGCAGGCGGCGATGTCTGTGCCCTTTACTCCTGAATCGTTTGCAATAACCGTCAGCTTTTCGTCCACGTTTGCTTCAGTGATCTCTGCCTGGGCTGTATAGGTCTTCTGGACAAATTTCCAAAAGGCATCGTTCGATGCCCGCCCCACACAGTCGGCGTAGGCAGCAGCTTTGGCAGCCCAGTTGTGCGACGGCAGCGGAAAGCTCTGGAAAACAAAACGCGCAGTTGGCGCTTCGGTCAGGAGCTTTTCGATGACCGGTTGCGCGTCTTTGCAATGGGGGCACTGCAAATCGCTGAACTCAACGATGGTCACCGGCGAGTCGGCCGGACCACGTGCCGGCCCGTTGATGCCCTTTTGTAATTTTTCGCGGGCTGCGGCGAACGGTTTGGGGCCAAAGGGAATGATTTCGCCGATCACCGCGTGCTGCCCGTCCGGGGTTACGTAGAACTTATTGCTTTGTTGTCCCTGTGGACCGCTCACGGTGACGGTAACTTCCGTCAGACCCTCCACGGCCGACGGTTTGATTTCTGCCACCTTCCAGGTCAAAGAAGAATCGTAGCCGAACATTTGGTGCAGAAAACCATTCACGGTCTCTTCCGAGGGAAGTTTGGCGGACGTGGTTCCGGGTTCGGTGTTCGGTGTCACCGGCTTAGCCGATGACTTATGCGAAGCCGGAGCGGAACTCTGTTGGGCGGCGGCGAATGTCGCGAGCATGAGAAGGGTGACCAGGCAAACAGATAAACGAGCCATTTGTTCCTTTCAGTTTCCTTGTTTTTTAACACTCATACATCAAGCAACCCATCAACTTCCCCACTGCAGGGCGGATTGTACGACTTAAAAATCATCACCCTTCGGATTTGGCTGCGATCGGAAAACGGCGGCCGTAACCGAAGGCCTTGGCGGAAATTTTCAGCCCGGGCGCCGCCTGCTGACGTTTGTATTCACTCCGGTCTACCATCCTTATGACGCGCCGCACGAGATCCAGATCGAACTTGCGATCGGCGGCAATCTGCTCGGCGGAATGCAAATCTTCAATGTAGTCTTCCAAAATTGCATCGAGTATTTCATAGGGCGGAAGTGTGTCACTGTCTTTCTGGTCGGGCCGCAATTCGGCTGATGGCGGCTTGTCGATGGTAGCGGGCGGGATTACCTGCCTGCGAGAGTTCAGGTAGCGACTGAGCCGATAGACCATGGTTTTGGGCACATCGGAAATCACCGCGAGACCGCCTGCCATGTCCCCATAGAGAGTGCAGTAACCCACACCGAGTTCGCTTTTGTTGCCGGTGGAGAGCACGATTGCGCCTAACTTGTTGGAAAGAGCCATGAGCAGAGTACCGCGGGCACGCGACTGAATGTTCTCTTCGGTTTCGTCTTCTTTTTTGCCAGCAAAGACTGGCTGCAAGACTTTCCCGTAGCTGCAGAAGATATCGGAAATCGAAAGCAGCTCGAAGCTAATGCCTAGATTGCGGGCCAGAGCACGCGAGTCATCGATCGACCCCTTGGAAGAGTACGGTCCCGGCATGCCGACCCCAATGACATTTTCCGGACCGACCGCGTCGGCGGCGATGACCGCGGTAAGCGCTGAATCAATTCCGCCGCTCAGGCCGACGATCACTTTCTGGAAGCCACATTTGTGAACATAGTCTCGCGTTCCCAGAACCAGGGCACTGTAAGCACTGGCCTCGTCTCCCGCGATCTGCTCATGGATTCCCCCGGTGAGTTGATCGGGATCAAAGAAAATTAAATCCTCTTCGAATGATTTGCCTTGCGCAATGACGCTTCCTTCGGGACCGATCACCAGGCTGGAGCCATCGAAAATCAAACTGTCATTGCCGCCCACCTGATTTACCATCACGACTGGTACCTTGTAATTGCGAGCAATGGTGACCAGCATCTCGCGGCGGAATTCACGTTTGCCCACCCAGAACGGGGAGGCGGAAATGTTCAGCACAAAATTCCCGCCCGCGCCGACCAGTGCTTCTACAGGATCGAAGCGGTAAAGGCGCTTGTTCCAAAAATGTTTGTCGTTCCACGCGTCCTCACAAATGGTGAGAGCCATCCGTTTGCCGCAGAAATTGAACAACTCCTGGCTGCTGGCCGGAGCAAAGTTGCGCATTTCATCGAATACGTCGTACGTGGGTAAAAGCATTTTTGATTGGATGAACGCGATGGTACCGTCTTTGAGCAGGGCCGCGGAGTTCATCACGGATTTGCCGGACTCGGCGGCCGCGGGGGTGACTAAACCGCAGATCACGGCAATGCCGCGTGTCTCCCTCGCGATGCGCTCTGCGGTTTCACGATTGCGCAGCACGAATAAGGGCCGCTCCACCAGATCGCGAGGTGGATATCCACAAACCGCGAGTTCGGGAAACAAAATAAGGCCCGCGCCAGCCGACTGGGCGCGACGGGAACAGTCGATGATCCTGGCAGCGTTGCCAGAGAAATCCCCAACGGTGGGATTAATCTGCCCGAGCGCAATCTTCACAATTTAAGTGTAAAGCGGAGGTGCGCAACCGGCCAAGTCAAGGAAGGTACCCGCAACGGAAAGTCACGTCAGTACGTTATCGCTAAGGAACGATCGAACGCTAATTAGGCACCGGATTCTGGTCTTTCCCGGGAGGCGGTGCGGGCGCTATTGGCGGCGGAATTTTGCCGTTCGTAGGGACAGTAACGGTGTCCGGAGTGTCGGGGAGATCTTCGCCCGGCCGCTTCAAGCTGGGGGCATCGGGAGGCCTTGGCCCGGGCGGTTCCTGCTTAGCGACACTTGGCTCCGGCTCAAGATCTACTTCCTTTTCGGTGCGCACGAGCTTCTCGCCATTCACTTTCATGGTTTCCACCCGCGCTACGCGATCGCCGATCATGCGAATGAAATCCACATCATGCGGCGGTTCGCCATAGATCCAGTCTTCGTATTCAGTCTCGCCATTCTTTTCGCGGACTTTCTTGGGGGGCCGTCCCTTGGAGTAGATCACCATTTCTCGGTTCATTCCCACCAGTACCTGATGGTTCTTGATGGCGTCTTTCACCTTGGGCGGGACTGTCTCCAGATACGCTTCAACCGCGGATTTGGCGTCGAAGTCGAATACCGGCCGCAATAGGTCTTTAAGCTGTGGTCCAGTAATGTCGGGAACGTAATGATCGAAATACAAGTCAACGAATGAGCCGCGGGCATTAGCGCTAGAATCGCTGGGCGCAAGGGGCGCGGTGCCGCCGCCCGCTCCCTGGACCTGAATTCGCTGATACCACTTCTGCTTCCTGACGGGACCGCCATTGATCTCGAAATGGATGTAATTGTCTTTGATGGCGATGTCGCTGATGCGCGCCTGATCTCCGGGCTTGGCAGCCGGGCCCCACATGGCGATCAACTGTTGTAGCTGCTCGCGGCTGGGCGAGAGTACGCCATTCTTCAGCTTGAGGCCGACTTTGCCCATGGGAAATGGCGCCCGAATGTAGACCAACTCCGCATTGAACGCGCGGACGATCTGCATGCGAGTCTCCTTGGATATCCGCGGCGGCGGGGTTGACGACGCGCTGGTTTCACCGGCAATGGCGACGACTGCGAGAAGAGGCAGAAAGAAATATGGGAGGGCCGATATGCGGCGAGCCTTCATGAACCACCCCAGGGGCCGTTATTCAATCATTATAGACCCGCCATTCGGCAACAGGTAATAGGTCGTAGGTCATAGCCCGTAACCACCGAGTTAAGCTTATGATTCTTCGCCGCTAGCGATCGTTGCCCTCGGTTCAGGTAGAAATTCTTAGACCATCGCGAGCCACTTGCAGCGGCAGCACGCGACCGCCGTTATCCCCGATGGCGGTAGCGACTCTGCTGGCAGCGCCTTTTTCCACCAGAAAGATCACGCAACCTCCGCCACCGGCGCCGCATGCTTTGGCTGCCCGTCCACCGTGTTTACCGGCGACTTTGATCAGCTTGTCGATGAGCGGCGTGCTGATGCCCGGGGCATTCGTCCGGCGCAACTTCCATTCCTCGCGCAGCAGACGAGCCAGCTCGTCCCAATCGCTGTGGAGGAGAGCTCGATGCATGCCGCCAGCAATTTCGGCAATCCGCTCGAAGTTGCGAAATACCCGTTTGTCGCCGTTGATGTGAGCCTTGAATACTTCCCAGTTGTTGATGCCCGACTTTCGCGGCGCGCCCGTATATGCCAGGACGAAGCGGGATTCGATTTCCTCCGGCGTCACCGGCACGGCTTCCCGATGAATGCCGTCGGCATCGAGATGAAGCGCGCTCACGCCGCCATATAGGGCGGGATAGTAGTCCTGGCAACCGGTTGGCACCGCGATGATTTGCGCTTCGACATTTTGGGCGATCACGCGCATTTGTTCGAGCGTCAAGTGACGGTCGGTAAAACGGGCTAGCGCAGCGGTGGTTGCAATCATGAGGGCAGACGATCCGGATATTCCGGCGCCCGCTGGCGATTCCGAATCGGTTTCGACTAACAAGCCTTCTTTCGGAGCAAAGAATTGGACCAGGCGGGCGGCTAAGGCATGCCGGAAACGTCGCGCGCGGCGGAGGGCATCAAAATTCGCAAACTGTTCTTCGCGGCGAGTGTCGACCGAACGGAAATGGATGCTCTTGCCCTTCAGGGGCGTAATGCGGCAAGTGGTCAAAATGTTGACCGCAAAGTTCAACGTCAGAGCGCCGGGATGAAACAGGTAAAGCGGCCAGAGGTCAATAGTGCCGCCGGCAAGGTCGGCACGGCAGGGCGCTTGCGCGATGATGGTGGGAGCAGCAGTTGACCCGCCTGAAATCATGCAGAGTTTGTATCATGAGGACGGGCTCGCGCTAAAGCGGGGTGTCGCCTAAGACTTGCTTCGAGGCGGCGAGCACCTCCGGAACCACGGCGTCTACGTCGGCCTCGGTCGTGCGGTGGTTCACGATGCAAGCCCGCAAGCAGAACTTTCCGTGCAGCACAGCATTGGAAAGATATACTCTGCCGCGCTCGACCACGCGCCGCAGGATTGCCGCATTCAGTTCATTGAGTTTGTTGTCAGGCTGTTCGCCGGGTCCGCGATGGCGGAAGCACACCGCGCTCAGTTCAACTGGCGCCATGGATTCCAGTTCCGGCTGTTTCCGGACAGCCTCCGCGAGTCGCTGGGCGTGACTAAGGTCTCTTTCAATGGCCGCGCGGAAAGCGGCGAAGCCGTGATAGCGCAATGACAACCATAGCTTCAGTGCACGAAAGCGTCGTGAAAGTTCAAGTGATTCTTCGAAAAAAACGAAGCCTTCCAGGGGATCGCTGCTAAGCGACTTGGCGTAGTCCCCAGTGTGAGCGAATGTTTTGCGGGCCGCACCGGCATCGCGAAATAACAGGCAGCCGCAATCCAAAGGCTGGTAGAGCCATTTGTGCGGATCAAGCGAGAGTGAGTCAGCGAGTTTTAGACCGGCAAACTTTTCTCGCGACGCCATTGCCGCTAAGGCTCCGTAAGCCCCGTCCACGTGGACCCACGCACCATGGGCGTGGGCAATTTGAGCGATATCCGCGAGGGGATCGATAGCGCCGGTGTTGACAGTCCCGGCAGACGCAACCACCGCGACCGGAATCTTCCCAGCCTTTCGGTCGCGCTGAAGGCTGCGTTCCAGCTCCGCAGGAATCATACGGAATGACCGATCAGTTGAAATGAGCCGCAGATTGTCTCTGCCAATTCCGAGCAGCGCGACCGCCTTTGGGATAGACATATGTATTTCTTCGGAGGCGTAGACCACACCTTGCGGCGTGCTGCGAAGCCCAAACTCGTTGGCGGGCAGCTTGACTTCGCGCGCCATGGCCAGGCCCATCAGGTTGGCGGCGGATCCTCCGCCAGTCAGGCTGCCGCTGGAGCCGTCGCATCCGATGGCTTGGGCAAGCCATTGCACTACCGTTCGCTCGATGGTGACGGCGGCCGGGCCGGAACGCCAGGCGGTGACATTCTGGTTAAGCGCGCTGACCAACAGGTCGGCGATGGCGCTCACAGACTCGCCCGAGCCGAGTACGTATCCGAAGAAACGGCCATTCTGATTGCGGGAGTGACTTACAAGATCCCTCAAATTAGCGAAGGCGTCTTCACCAAGACCGTCCTCGGGCAAGTCCGTGCGGAAAAGCTTTTCAGTCGCCGCGCCATTAGAGCGGGGCGCAATTGGATAGGAGTCAAGCTTCTCGAAATAGTCCGAGGCAAATTGTGCAACTTGTTGCACTAGACGGCGGTACTGTTGCGGGGAAATTTCGATGGAGTTCATCGTGAGGCGATTTTACATGCACTCATTAGCAGCACGCAGCCTGGGCTGAGGCCAGCGCCGGACGCCCGTTTCAGTGAATATGGCGTTGACAACCCGCCTTATTTGAAGGAAACTCGGCCAATGGCACGTTTTTTCCAGCCGACGTTTTTCGACTCTGGCCATATCGTGAGTCATTAGAAGTCGCTTTTAGGAGTCGTCAAAATGGCGGATCGGGTTATCCCCCTGTCTTCATCCCCTTTGCCAGCCGATTTGGACTCATCGGCGCTGTTGCCACGACGGAAACCTGACTTGCCTGAATCAATCCCCTTAAGTCAGAACGGCGAACGCTTGAGCGCGGGAGACCGCGCCGTTGGCAAACAGGATCCCAAACAAGTCATTAGTGGATTGCGTAGCCTGGTTGCGCACGGCAACCTGGACTTGGACGCACTGTTGCAGAGGATCGCAGACACCGCAAGAGCCCTGACCGGCGCCACTGGAGCAGCCATCGCAATTCGCCGCGACCGCCTGGTGATTTGTCAGGCGAGAGCTGGTGAGACGGCTCCGGATCTCGGCACAAAGCTGGATGTGGATTCTGGAATCTCGGGAGAATGCCTGCGCACCGGGCGCTCTCTGCGCTGCGATGATACGAGCAAGGATTTAAGGGTGGATGCCGAAGTTTGCGCGCGGCTCGGTTTACGTTCGCTGGCGGCGGCTCCCATAGGGGAAAAACGCGGCATAGCGGGAATCATTGAAGTGTTCTCGTCCCGCCCGTATTCGTTTCCCGATCGTCACTTGCAATTGTTGGAACAGTTGGCACAACTGATCGCGGCCGCTCGCGCGCGCGCTAGTGAACCCGAGAAACCGACTGCAGCCTCTGAATTGCCAACCCCGTCTTCTGTGAGGGCAGCATTAGCCTCTCGTTTTGCCTCGCGGGCTAGCGTGTTGGGAAACTATGCGCGGGGAGTATTGATCCGCAGCATCAGCACCCGTCGCCGGCAGATTACGGTGGCCGGTATCGCGACTATTTTCTTGCTTTCCGCTTTGGTTTGGGTCTTTTGGAACGGCCATTCCAGAGTGACGACCCTGGCGACGAGCACCGCAGAAGCCGCCGCCAGGAATTCAGAATCTCTGGCGCCGGATGCGGAGACGGCGCTGGTCTGGAACGGCAGCGTAGCTAAAAATCAGGTAGGGACGCGTGCCAAACCAAGTGCGGGACTGACGGTTGGATCGGCAGCGAAGAACCGGCGGAAGGACTTCGCCGAGGACATGGTTGTACGCCCGGAACAGCCGGCTGGTGATTCTGCCGAAGTTTCGTCGAGCACGATAACTTCTGCGGAAACTTCGCAGTCAACTTTGCCGGGACCGCCAGAGGCCCAGGTCCGTGACAACCCGCCCCTTTTGTCCGGCACTGACAGTTCGCCAGAACGCACGACTACTCTGGCTAGCATGCTTTCCGCGCCAGCACTCTTGCCGCAACCTATGACGCGAGTGTCACAGGGTCTTTCAGCAGGTGTGGTCGAACATCGGGTGAAACCGACTTATCCGAGTCAAGCCCTCACCATGAGATTGCAAGGTCCGGTTGTCTTGCGGGCGATGATTGCGGAAGATGGAAGCGTACACGACTTAAAGGTGGTTAGCGGGCAACCAGTCCTCGCTCGCGCAGCCCTGGATGCGGTTCGGCAGTGGCGATATCGTCCTTACCGTTTGGATGGGACACCGGTTCGCATGCAAACTGAAATTACGGTTGATTTCAAATTGCCCTAGCCGGGTAGTGAGGAAGTAATCAGACAGCAGTATCAGGAGACTTTGGGGTCGAGTCGTTTGACGAGAGGTTCAGTGCCCGCCTCACGGTGCCACGTTCCTTCTGAATCTTGTCCTGCAACAACGTAATCGCGTAGATCAACTGTTCCGGCCGGGGAGGACATCCCGGCACGTAAACATCCACCGGGATGACCTGGTTGACGCTCTGCACCAACGCATAATTATTGAAAACGCCGCCTGAGGTGGCACACGCGCCCATGGAGATCACCCACTTCGGCTCCGGCATCTGTTCCCAAAGCTGCCGAATCACCGGAGCCATCTTATTGGAGACGCGGCCGGCAATGATGATGAGGTCCGACTGCCGCGGCGAGGGACGGAACACCTCTGCGCCGAAACGCGCAATATCGAAGCGCGAAGCCCCCATGGACATCATCTCGATGGCGCAGCAGGCCAAGCCAAAGGTCAAGGGCCAAATGGAGTTCTTGCGCATCCAGTTGACGGCGCTGTCCAGAGTGGTAAGCACAACTCCTTCAGGCGCGGGATTGCCAAAAGTAAGTTCCTTGACCTCTCTGCGACCGTGCTCGACCACAACGTAATTGCCGAAACTACGACTCATATTTATCTATTCTAAACCACAAAGACTCAGCGCCAGAAGCAGGAGCAGGCAAAACGTTATGCCAGCCGATAGCTTTTTTATCTGAAACCAGAACTTCACGGATTCATCACGATTTTGCCGAACATCTGACTTTTCTCCATGTGTTCGTGGACCGCGCGCGCTTCCCTCAGTGAGAAGATGCGATCTACGATCGGCTTCAGCGTGCCGCTAAACACGTGCCTTAGCACTTGGTAGAGTTCTCCCATAGTACCCATATACGAGCCCAGCAGGCTCAACTGACGGGAATAGACGAAGCGCAGGTCGATGGCAACATTTGGCCCCGTAGTGGCCCCACACGTCACCAGCGTGCCACCCGGTTTCAGTGACTTCACACTCTCGTCCCAGGTCGCCGGTCCAACGTGCTCGATCACGATATCCACGCCTTCCCTATTCGTGATTTTCTTCACTTCATCGGAAATTTTCTGCTGATAATGGTTGATGACATGGTCTGCGCCTAGTTCGCGGGCCTTTTGTTCCTTGTGCTCATTGCCGGCAGTGGCAATTACCCTTGCATTGAAGAGCTTAGCAATCTGGATGGCGGCGATGCCCACGCCGGAATTCGCACCCAGCACCAGAACGGTATGTCCAGGTCGTACCGCGGCACGGCCGGTCAGCATATGAAAGGCAGTGAGGAAGACCAGCGGCACGCTGGCAGCTTCGTTGAAGCCAAGAGTGTCGGGAATCGGAATCACGTTCACCGCGGGAACAGCCATCAATTCGCAATTGCCGCCATCGACACCGTTGCCCAGCACAGTGAACTCGCGACACTGGTTCTGGCGGCCCGCAGTGCACTGGGGGCAGTGATTACAGAAATGCATGGGCGCAAGCAACACCCGCTCATTAGGCTGAAGCCCGGTGACGTACTCGCCGACCTCGACTATTTCTCCGCTGATATCGCTCCCCAGAATGTGCGGCAGCTTTACACCGGGTAACCCCTTGCGCACCCAGAGGTCGAGGTGGTTCATGGCGCAGGCTCTGACTCTGATCAACACCTGGTCTTTACGTGGCTTTGGGTCGGGGACATCTTCGCAGCGCAGAACTTCCGGCCCACCAAATTCGTGAATGCGGACGGCTTTCATGAGCGGCAACTCTCCGATTGAATCGTGCGAATAGTCCGAAACTCATTAAACTAGCACAGCGTCAACAGAAAAGGCCGAACCAGGTTCGGCAAACCCGGCTCGGCCTTCGATGCACGAGATATTTTCGGTTCTTACTTGGGCGTCAGATCCATCGCCTCTACAATGCGCTTGAACGGTATCTTGGCGGTTTCGTTGAGTTCTTTGACGACCTCCGGATTCGACGCTTCAAAGAAGCACATGCAGTGAGCTTCTTCGGGGACAAACGCGCTACGGATGTAACGCACTTTCTTTCCCTGAGCGGTCATTTTCTGGCTGAGCTCGATTGCGGCCTTTTGAGCCGCGGCAAGCTGCTCCATTTTGATTCCGGGCAGGTCGCGATCAACCATGTAAACGGGCACTGCACACCTCCTGGTCCTTGTTGGCCCTAAAAAAGCCTAGTCCTGCGAGGAATGGATTGCAATAGAGGCACGATAGGTTTGACTTGCGTTCCGCAAACCCCAATAATCAGGCTGTGATGGACATCTACGAGGAAATCGTCAAATTGCGGCACGAGGGCCGCCGTGGCGCGGTTGCCACTATCGTGAACGTGCGCGGGTCGATTCCGTCTTTTGAGACTGCCAAAATGCTGGTGCGCGATGACGGGTCCATTGTGGGGACGATCGGAGGCGGCTGTGTCGAGGCCGAAGTGTGGCAAGCGGCGCGCGAGGTGATGGAGTCGGAGAAACCGCGCACCGTTACTTTCAATCTAAATCAGAATCCCAAGTACGATACCGGGCTGGTGTGCGGTGGCACGCTCGACATTTTTATTGAGCCGGTTCTTCCTCCAGCGTTGCTTTATATATTCGGCGCAGGTCACGTATCAGTAAACCTTTATCAAGTCGCGAAACACGCTGGCTTTGATGTGACTGTAGTGGACGATCGCGACGCGTACGCCAATCGCGAGCGCTTCCCTGAGGCGCGCGATGTAATCGCCGAAGATTTCGATGTGGCGACGAGCCGCCTGGCGCCCAACGAATCCTCCTATATCGTGATTGTTACTCGCGGACATCGTGACGATATGCGTGTGTTGCGTTGGGCGGTGCAAACTCAGGCCCGCTACATCGGCATGATTGGGTCCAAACGAAAGACCATCGCCATTTTTAAAGAATTGCAAAACGAAGGCCTCCCGGCGCAGTTGTTCGAGCGGGTGCATGCACCCGTCGGTCTGGACATCGGGGGCGTCACTCCGGAAGAAATCGCGGTCGCCATCACCGCCGAACTGATCGCCATCCGACGCCACGCGGAGCGCGCTCTGCCGCATATGAGCTGGTTCCATTCGCACAAGCTGCAAGCGGCTACGGCTGACACCGAAGACGTGACTCTCCAAACTTTGGACGATGATGCTGAAGAGGAGCTTTAATCACAGGGTTGTAATTATCTCTCGCAAAAATACGTTCTATTCGTTTGACAGCCCTCGATCCTGACAATCCTCAATCGCAAATCGACAATCTTTCTGTTATGTTCCCCCAGTGAGCCGGACGCCAAGTTTGTGCGGAATTATCCTGTCGGCGGGGGAGTCGACCCGTATGGGAACAGACAAGGCGCTGCTTCCCTGGCCTCCGGATAATTCCGGGCAGCCATCATTTGGACAAACGTTTCTTTCCGCCACCGTCCGCGTGCTGTCAATGTATACGCAGATGGTTATCGTCGTAGTGGGAAAGAATGAAGGCGCGGTCGCGCCAGTGGTGTATGCGTCAGGCGGGTCTTTGGTGCAGAATCCCGATCCCGGTCGCGGCCAGTTCAGTTCTCTGCAGGTCGGCTTGCGAGAAGTGTTGAAGCGTGGCCGCGACGGAGCAATGGTCACTCTGGTAGACAGGCCTCCCGCGAAACCAGCTACTCTGCAACACCTCTGCGATGCCTTCGGAGTCGCCGCTGAAGCCGGAAAATGGGCGGTGGTCCCTGAATATGGCGGGAAGCACGGGCATCCTATCCTGGTGGGACGCGAGATGATCGAAGAATTTCTGCGGGCGCCGGCGGCAGCGACGGCACGCGAGATTGAGCACAAGAATCAGAAACACATCGAATACGTGCCCGTAGACGACCCATTCGTTGTGATGAATGTGGATACCCCACAGGATTACGCTAACCTATCCGCCGGGGTGCTCCCGTCAGCTAAGTGATCTCTTCAGAAATGAACTCAACAAGAATCGCAGAACCGTTCAGCGCCAAAGCTCGAGAATTCGTTCACGCGGTGCTTTCACTTAAGCCCCAAGTCGCTACGTTTGACTGCGACGGCACCCTATGGGCCGGCGATGCCGGCGAAGGCTTTTTTGACTGGGAACTGGGCCAGGGTTTTCTATCTGCGGAGATCCTGCAATGGGCGCGCCCGCGCTACACCGAGTACAAGGCCGGTAAAGTAAGCGAAGAAGACATGTGCGGCGAGATGGTCACCATGCATCGTGGCTTGGGCGAGGAAGAAGTGCAGAGGGCCGCGCAGCGCTATTTCGACGAGCATATTTTGTCTCAGATCTTTCCCGAGATGCGGGACCTGGTGCGCAGATTACAAGAGCAAGGATCCGACGTTTGGGCGGTTTCTTCTACTAGCGAATGGGTGATCCGGGCGGCTATGCGACATTTCGGAATTGCCAACGAAAAGATTCTCGCCGCAGCCGTCGAAATCACGGGTGGAAGGATCACCGACCGACTGATTCGTATTCCCAGCGGTGAAGGCAAGCCGCGGGCGATCGGTATCGCGGTCGGTCGCAATCCCGACGCGGCTTTTGGCAATTCCCGCTGGGATACTGAAATGCTGAGGATCGCGCGCCACCCATTCGCGGTGAATCCGAATGCGGACCTGGAAAGAATCGCGCGGGAGCAAGCCTGGACGATCTTCTTTCCCGATTCAGTGCGGCATCTTTAACAGTTGTGCCCTCCCGGTTCGAACCACGCGGCACAAGGCAACTTTTTTATAGCTTCTTCAGCACAGCCTTCAGCGCATCCATCGCCAGATGGCTGGCGTGCGCAGACGCTTCCGGCAGGCCGCCTATCTTGTCAATCAACTCTTGCCGCCGAATTTGCTTCGCTTCTTGAATCGTTCTTCCCTGCACCAACTCTGTTATTTGTGAGCTGCAGGCCATAGCTGGAACGCATCCCTTGGCCAGAAAGCGAATTTCGCTGATGCGGTTAGCGGTGACTTTAAGCGTCAGCTTCAGGATGTCACCGCAGGCGGGATTTTCGATCTGAACTGATGCGTCGGGATCCGCGATCTCGCCTGCGTTGCGCGGATGCTCGAAGTGGTCGAGGAGCTGGGGCGAATACATGGGAAAAGATTGTAACGTGGGCAGAGTCATCGCGGAGCGCCGAGAACCTAATGAGAACTCAAATCCTTGTACCATTAGAACTCAATGTCTCTCGACAATACCCCTCAACGGGTGGTTTCGTTGCAACCCAGCGCGACAGTAATTCTTTCGGCCATTGGAAAACTCGACCGCCTTGTTGCCTGCACCAAATACTGTGTGGACGTTTGTCCAGAGGTAGCGACTGGCGATCGCAGTATCATTGCCGATTCCTGGACAGCAAAAGCAGACGAAATTCTCGCGGCTGCACCTGATCTGGTGATCGCCGCTGTTCCCTACCAGGAGAAAGCCGTCATTGAGATTCTAAAGTCCGGAACGCGCTTTCTAGGACTTGCCCCAAAGGCGCTGGCCGACATCTACACCGATGTCGCAACCATCGCTGGAGTGCTGGGCGCAGCGGAGCGCGGTGAAAAGGTTATTGCCGAGATGCAGCGTGAAATTGAAGTTATTTGCGCGCAGATAAAAGATCAAACTGTAAACAAGCCGCGAGTATTCTGCGAAGAATGGGGCAAGCCGCTGATCTCATCCCAGAAGTGGGTAGCCGAGTTAGTGGAAGCGGCTGGCGGAGAGTTTATCGGCGAACCGGGGAAACAATGCAGCCCGCAGGCAGTGCTTAGTCAGAATCCGGACGTCTTTATTGCCGCCTGGTGCGGCGCCGGCGATCGGGTGCCGCTGGAAAAGATCATTCATGACCGCGGCTGGACGGACACAAGCGCGGCCCGTCACGACCGTGTCTACTGTATTCGCGATGAATTACTGAACACTCCTGCACCTACTCTCGTGCACGGCTTGCGTGCTCTCGCGGCGGCCATTCATCCTGGGCGATTTCCACAACCCGCGGGTCTAAGATGTATTGCTGATGTTCGTGCGCGGGCGCGTGAGCAACATCAGTAATGAGTTAACATCGTCCTTATGCCGGCCGCCTCAAACAAGCAGGAAAGACTAGAGGAAGTGAAAAAAGAAGTCGATGAACTCGCCTGGTCGGCGGGCTCTGCTGCTGAACTGATGCGCAACATTGTCAAACTCCTACATGACCAAATGCTCAAGTACAACTGGGTTGGGTTCTATATGTTGGCGAAGTCTCCCGCGGAGCGGTCGCCCATGCTGGTGCTGGGCGCGTTCCAGGGCGCGATGACGCCCCACTCGCGCATTCCGCTCCACCAGGGTATTTGCGGAGCGGCAGCGTCGACAGGCAAAACGGTGGTTGTGGACGACGTGAACGAAGATCCACGATATCTGGCCTGTTCCATTGAAACCAAGTCGGAGATCGTCGTACCTGTTTTCGCCCATGATGAAGTGGTGGGCGAACTTGATATCGACAGCCACTTCCCTGCCGCCTTCGACCACGAAGATCGGCAACTTGTTGAGCATTGCGCCGGGCTGGTCGGTAAGTTTCTGGAAAAGATCCCTGGATGAGAGTCGAGAAAGGCAAGGTACGAGCTCCTGAGATCGGTCGAGTGTGGCTTAATTCTTTGCCACTCAGCTTCCGGCAGTTGCGCGGACGCGCGGTGCTGGTGGATTTCTGGGACTACACCTGTATGAACTGCATTCGAACGTTGCCATACGTGCAGGCCTGGCACGAGCGGTATGGCAATAAGGGACTCACGGTGATCGGTGTACATACGCCTGAATTCACCTTCGCGCAGTACGAATCGAATGTGGAACGCGGAGTGCGAGAGTTCGGGCTGACCTATCCGGTTGTGATCGACAGCAACTACGAATTATGGAAAGCCTTCGCTAACCGCTGCTGGCCCACCAAGTACCTGCTCGATAAAGATGGTTACCTGCGCTATGCACATTTCGGCGAGGGTGCGTATGGAGAATGCGAAGAAGCCATCCATGAACTATTGCGGGAGATAAGTCCGGGCGTCTCTCTGCCTCCGGTAATGGGACCGGTGCGGGAGGAAGATCGTTCGGACGCGGTGTGCTATCCCGCGACCCCCGAGCTGTACCTCGGCCACCGACGTGGACGGCTGGGTAATGGCGGCGGTTTCAAAGAAGACCAAGTGTCCGAGTATTCGTTCTCCGGTGAGCCAGAGCAGAACTGTTTCTATGCTCGCGGAGAATGGGCGTCCACCGCCGAGTATCTGGAGGCCGCCGGCGATGGTGAACACAGCATTGTGTTGAAGTATTCCGGAGCCGCGGTCAACCTGGTCATGGCTTCACCGCGGGGACCGTCCTGCAGCGTCGTAGTACTTCAGGATGGCAAACCACTGAGCCGAGAGAATTCCACCGTTGATACTCGGTTCCGAACTGTCAACGGCGAGGAACAGAGTTACGTATTCGTACAGCAGGCCAAGATGCACTTCCTCGTCGATAACCACGAGTTCGGCGAGCACGAACTGGAACTGCGCTGCCGCGGCGGCCTGGCGGCGTTTGCCTTCACCTTTACCTCTTGTGTGGATCCGAGCCGCAAAGCAGTTTCCGCCCAAGCAGTCTCTCAAGAATGAAACGTGTAGTGGCAGCATTGATCGTGAAGGACGGGGCAATCCTGGTATGCCAGCGGACCCGGCACCAGCCCATGCCGTTGAAATGGGAGTTTCCCGGCGGCAAGATTGAAGATGGCGAGCAACCGCGAGATGCGCTACGCCGGGAGCTGGATGAAGAACTGGGAATCGACGCCAAGGTAGGCGATGAGGTAGCTAGAATCCAGCATGATTACAAGAACGGCGGTTCTGTCGAGTTACGCTTCTTCCTGGTGCAGGAGTTCAGAGGACAGTTGGAAAACCGAATTTTTCGCGATGTGCGCTGGGCGAAACGCACGGAGCTTCCGGGATATGACTTCCTGGAAGCGGATCGAGAGTTAGTGCAGGACCTGGCGGCGGGAAAAATCGTCTAGACTACCGATTTATCCTGAACGCAACGTCCACAGGTAGGCAACGCTTAGTACTACCATAATCACGGTGGTAACCCAGGCGATGATATTGTATGCGCGCGAATTAATATATTCCGCCATCAGCTCTTTCTTGTTAACCAGCAATAGCATGAAGATGAGCACCGGCGGAATCGCAATCCCGTTCAATACTTGCGAGAGAATGGCTATCTTCACCAGTGGCAGGTTAGGGATCAAAATCACGCCTGCGCCGGCAACTATCAATAGGGTATACAGCCAGTAAAAGACAGGGGCTTCGCGGAATTCCTTGCCTACTCCAGATTCAAAACCCAGACCCTCGCACACCGTGTAGGCGGTTGACAGTGGCAAGATCGACGCGGCAAATAGGGACGCATTGAAAAGACCCATCGCGAACAGAATGTAGGCGTAGTCGCCAGCCAGAGGATGCAATGCCTCGGCCGCATCTTTGGCGGTCGCTATGTTGTGGTATCCGTGTACGTAAAGGGTAGCTGCGCACGCCACAATAATGAACCATGCCACCACGTCCGTGAAGATGCATCCCGTGATCACGTCCAGCCGAGAGGCTTTGTATTGCCGTCGGGTCACACCCTTTTCGACGATCGAAGATTGCAGATAAAACTGCATCCAGGGCGCGATTGTCGTACCTACTACACCGATCACCATGTACAAATAACTCTTTTGTAGAAACATTGCTTTGTCTGGTGGTTTCACTGTTGCGACCAAGGCGTCAACCCAGCCAGGCTTGGCGAACACTCCGGCAAAAATATAGGTGACATAAAAGAAGGACGCGACCAGAAAGACTTTCTCCACGGACTTGTACTGGCCCTTCACGACAATCAGCCAGACGATAACCGCGCAAACCGGAACCGTTATGTACTTGGAAAGTCCGAACAGTTCGAGACTTCCGGCAATGCCGGCGAACTCCCCAACCACGTTGCCGAAATTGAGAGCCAGAATTCCCAGCATCATGAAGAAGGTGATGCGGAAACCAAATTCTTCTCGAATTAAATCGCTGAGGCCCTTGCCGGTTACCGCTCCCATTCGCGCGGCAATCTCCTGGATCACGATCAGAGCGAGCGTGACCGGGATCAAGGTCCAGAGCAGCATGTTGCCGAACTGAGCCCCAGCCTGAGAGTAGGTAAGAATGCCGTTGGCGTCGTTGTCGACGTTCGCGGTGATAAATCCCGGACCGACTACGGCAAAGAACAGAAGGATCCGGATTTTCCAGCGCCTCAGGAATCTCATTGGGTTGCTTCACAGACATAGATCGAACGAATGACCGAACAGAATAAACGTAGATGCGGATTCTGGGTAGACGAAATATAGAATGAGTGCTTGTTCGAGGAGAACTAGGAGAACTCCGGTTCTAGTGCGGTAGAGCTAATGCCGTGCCACCCCGAAAAAAACGGCTACAGCTTGGCCCGCAACAGGCTGATCACATCATCCGAAGTGATCACGCCGGTAAGCGTTCCATCATCATTCACGACTGGCAGGGTCATCAGGTTGTATTTGTCAAACAGTTCTGCGATTTCCTTATCGCTCGCGCGGGCATGCGTGAAGATCAGGGGCTGCTGAGTCAAAGAGGAAAGCGGCGTGGTCGGTTCGGCTAAGACCAGCTTGGATAAGGGCACCGCACCCACCAGTTTTCCTTTTGGGTCCAGCAGGTAGACGGTGCTGACTGTCTCCACTCCACCCTCAAAGTGGCGCAGGGTTTCTATGGCATCGTGTACGGTCGCGTCAGCAGGCACCGCCAGGTATTCGGTAGTCATGCGGCCGGCGGCAGTGTTTTCCTTGAACTCGAGCAGATCCACTACTTCCTGGCGCTCTTGCGGTTCCATTTGCACCAGAATCTCTTCTGTTCTCTCGTCGGGCAGATCAGCGAGCAGGTCAGCGGCGGCGTCCGGTTGCATCTCCTCGACAATCTCGGCGGCACGCTCCGAGTCCAATGACTCCACCACTGACTTCTGAACCTTAGGCTGGAGTTCCTCCAGTGCCCCGGCCGCCACTCCTTCGTCGAGAGTCTCGAATACAGCTTCCCGTTCATCGGGAGCGAGGTTCTCGACGATGTCGGCGATGTCGGCGGGATGGAGCTTGGCCAGACGGGCATTCGAGATTTTCAGCTTCACGCGGCGGGCGGGATCGGTTTCGATGATGTCCACGAATTCCCAAGGGATTGTCTTGGGTGGAATCTTGCGCAATAAAGCCTTTAAGGCTGCGGATGGCACAATCCCTTTCAACAGGCGGCGTACTGCTCCGCGCGCGCCAATATCGACCGACCCGATCTTCAGCACCGGGCGGTTCGCCACTGATTCCTGGTGCAGATCAACATCGTTCACCCGGACAACCTTTCGGCCGTAGACATCAATCACTTGCTGGTCAAGAAGGTCGCGCTCGAGTAGTAACAAGCCCTCTGCGCCGTTGGTGGCGGGCGGCCACTCTGAAACCGAATTGACCGCTTTAATGCCTCCATTAATCGATGCCACGGAAGTCAACGGCAGCATGCGATTGCCATCTTTGGTTTTGACGATCAGCATGGCCACTCGGGTGTGATCTTCCCCAGGCGCCAGGGCGACTTCACGCACACGTCCGCGTGACTTGCCGGAAGCATCAAAGACCGGCGCACCCAATAATTCCGTAAGCGCTACGGTGGACATCCCTGTGAGAATACTCAACTGTCAGGGCGGAATCCACACGCCTCGGAGTTTTTTCGAGCAGGTGTCTAAAATCATAGGGACAGCTCCGGACATTTGGAGACCCTCGCTGAGGTCGCGTTGACAATTGCTGATTGGAAGGGCAAACTACCGGATTCGCCATGAGCCGCTATCCAGGTCATGCCGCCCGTCAATCGGTATTATGCAGGGGGAGCCGGATCCCAAGGCTCCAGAACAGATCGCATATATGAGCGGAAGACGGGTCTCCTATACGCTGGACTCAACCTTGGAGACCGTAAACAGCGCCGAGGAAACTGCCAGCCGAATCGCTGCCGAGGCTGGTTTTGGAGACGAAGACATCACCAGAATTGCTATGGCTGTGCGTGAGGCGGCGGTAAATGCTGTTCTGCATGGCAATGCCTACGATCCCGGCAAGAAGGTGACGTTAGCGTTTGAACGCACCGCCGTCGACCTGGTGATTACTATTCGCGACCAGGGTGGAGGGCTCGACATGAGCAAGATTCCCGATCCGCTGGCGCCGGAAAACCTGCTGAAAACATCCGGCCGGGGCATTTTTATTATTCGCTCGTTCATGGATGAAGTAGAAATTCATCCCTCTCAGGCGGGCACCGAAATCAAACTGACCAAGCACGTCCACGGCTCAAACCTGGACGGTAAGGAGGCTTCCCAGTGACAATGAAGACAAGCACTCGGCAGGTAAATGGCGTAACGGTTGTCGATCTCAGCGGTCGAATCACCTTGGGTGAAGGCAGCGTGGTGCTGCGCGACACCGTTCGCGACCTGCTGTCGAAAGGCAATAAAAAGATCCTACTCAACCTGGGAGAGGTCAACTATATCGACAGCTCCGGCATTGGTGAACTGGTCAGCGCTTTTACTACGGTTCGCAACCAGGGTGGTGACCTTAAACTGCTCAACTTGACCAAGAAAGTTCACGATCTTCTTCAAATTACTAAGCTCTACACCGTCTTCGACGTGAAGGATGACGAGGCGAAGGCGGTGAAGTCCTTCAGTTAATTTCCGTTTGTGCCAACGGTTAGAGTCGCGACACTTGAGGGTCGGCCGCTCGCATCCCGACCCTTCCGCCGGTCAGAAACTTTACCGGTGCCGGCGCTGGCACTCATCTTAGTAAACTCCGCCAGGTAGCAATTTCAGCGAATGCCCGCGGCACTAGTGAACTCTTGATCTAAATTTCCGTTACGGGAAGTCGTAACGATAAATTCGCGTTGCCCCGCCTGTAATCCTTCAACCCCGCCGTAGAATAACAATCAGGAAAAGTGTCAACGCCCAAATGAGCAAGGCGAAGCTAGCACGCCTGCCGATCGCCGCAACCGTCTTGCTTTCTAGTTTCGGTATCGCCCAATGTATTCCATTCGCGGAAGCTAATGAGCAAATCGGCGCAACCCGCTGCATCACCGGCAAAGTTTTGAAGGTTGAAGAAGGACAGGCGGGTGTGACCTATCTCAATTTCTGCGAAGATTGCCGCAGTTGTCCTTTCACCGTGGTGGTGTTTTCCTCGCATCTGAAACATGTCGGAGACGTGCGGGAGTTGAAGGACAAACTCATCGAAGTACACGGAGACGTCAAGCAGTATGACGGGCATGCTGAAATCATTTTGAGTCGGCCGCAGCAACTACGCGGCGAGGCGTCGAGAATTCCGCCCTTTGCCTAAAGGCTACGATGTCGAGAAACGAGGCCGTTACAGCGCAGGTCAGTTCAAACACGCGAAGGCCCCGAGAAAGAAACACTCCAGGCGCCAGCCGGTAGCCGCGATGGCCAACATAGGTGAGACCGAGCCTGAGTAGTTTTTTGCCGCACCCGGTCACACCATTCCCTTCCTCAATTCTTCCAGCGGATATTTCGTGCCCCGCCAATCAATGCCGTCATTCCGGAGGGTCAAATACATGGAGCGCAGCATCGTATAAACAAACAGCGTGGTGCTGAGGGGATGCAGAAAGAAATAGTAGGCGGGCACCGCTGACCGGGACGCCATACCAACGTAGATGAGGAACATGGAGCTCAGTGCTACCGCGTATGGGAGCCGCTGCCATCCGGGCACCACCACCACGCCGACGAAAGGCGTCAAGTTAAGAAATGCCAGTCCTACGCAAGAGGCCAGGGTGCGCGGCCACTGAAATGAAAGCACGGCAAAGAAATTCTTGGTGAGGTTGCGGACCACACCCATTGCGCCCTTGGCCCAGCGAATTGAGATCAAATCCGCACCGAAAACGTTACGTTGGGCGTAACCTGCGTTCTTAACCACCTTGCCCAATTTCATGTCATCGAGCACTTCCATTCGCAACGCCTTATAAGTTCCAATGGCTTCGTAGACCGAACGGCGGATGCAGTTAAATGCTCCCACACCCATGTGGTCCTTCGTATCCGGATCGGCCACTCGCCAAGGGCGATGCCCGAAGACGAACAACGACTGGAAGAACGCGATCATCATCTTCTCACCGGCATCCTTCATAATCATGCGGGGGAACATCACTACGTGGTCAGCCTTTTCACATTCGGCGTAGGCTAGCGCGCGACGCACCGCGTCGGCTTTGAATAGGACGTCGGCGTCGGTGAAGAGGAGCCAGTCGCCCGTGGCCTGCTGTGCGGCCATCCACATGGCGTGGGCCTTGCCAAGCCACCCGGGCGGAAGTCTTTCAATGTGGATAATTTTAAGAAGGCCTTGAGCCTTCGAAGTGCCAGCGATACGATCCATAATTTCGCCGGTGGTGTCGGTTGAACGGTCATTCACGGCAATGACTTCATAATTGTCATAGTCGAGAGCGAGCAGCTGATCCAGGGTTTGGGCGATACTCTCTTCTTCGTTGCAGGCGGGTACGATAATGCTCACTCGAGGAGTGCCGCTCTCCGTCACCGGTCTGCGATCCCATTCCGGACGAGAGACATCGCCGATTTTCGGCATGCCAATGGCGGCTTCCACAATACGAGAAAACCACGCCGCCGCCAGGATACCGCCCGCAATCCAATGAAAATAACTCATCCCGCTCCTGATGCAGTGGAAGGTTCGCCGATGCGCAGTGGCGGAGCAAATCGCATACCGTAAAACAGTATGGCAGAGGAAAGCGCGATGGCGACGACCGCACTGATGAATCCGCTCTGTAAAGAGGAGCGGTCAGATATTTTCCCTATCACCCAAGGGGACAGTGCGTCGCCGAGAAAGTGGATGACGAACAGATTTACAGCAATCGCGGTGGCCCGGATGTGGGCTCCGACGGAGTTAATAATTGCCGCGTTCAGCGGTGCTGTATTGAGCAGGACCAAAAACGCCGCAACCAGGAGGGCGGGCAACATCGCGGACCCGCTGGTAAAAAGTGCCATCATCATCGCGGGAACTCCCATCGCCAGGCTGACGGCCGAGACCAGGTAATATGCGCTCTTCTTACGCTTAAGCAGGCGATCGCCAAGCCAGCCGCCGGCTAGCGAGGCGATAATCCCGTCAAAGGCGATGATTGCGCCAAAGATTTTATTAGCGGAATCCAGCGAATATCCGCGAACTCGGGAAAGGAAAGTCGGCATCCAGACCTGAAGTCCACCCAAGGAGAAGGTCATGGCGGCCATGCCTAGAGTGGCCGTCCAGAACGCCGGGTTTCGCGCCAGCCCAAGAACCGTTGCCCGTTCCGGCGTGTCGCGGAGTGAATCGAACTGCCCACGTTTGGGTTCGGGGATAAACATCATAATAAAAGCCAGCAAAAATCCTGGAGCTCCGGCAATGTAAAACGGAGCTCGCCATCCAAAGCGTGTCCCAAAATATCCGCCGATTAGATATCCGAGAGCCGTCCCGACTGGTATTGCAAGATAAAACACGCCCAGCACCCGTCCACGTCTCTGTTCCGGAAAGAGATCCACGACAAAAGTTGGAGAGACTGTCACGAAGCTGGCTTCCCCGACCCCCACCAGCGTGTGTCGAATCAAGAGCGCAAGATAACTGTGGGTGACGGCGGTAAGCAGGGTCACGCCACTCCAGGCGAAGGCGCCTAGCACGATCACCATTCGGCGCGAATAGCGGTCGGCGAGAGGTCCCATGAGCGGGGCCGCTACGGTATAGAAGACGAAGAAAAGTGTGGTTACGCGTCCGATCTGAGCATCGTTCAGATGAAATTCTGACTGCACGAGAGGCTGTACTGCAAAGAGCACGGAACGATCGATATAGTTGAGCAGATTCAGCGCCGTGAGAACCAGC
Source organism: Acidobacteriota bacterium (assembly GCA_003225075.1). Taxonomy (GTDB): domain Bacteria; phylum Acidobacteriota; class Terriglobia; order Terriglobales; family Acidobacteriaceae; genus Gp1-AA124. The sequence continues at coordinate 26,297 of QIAP01000052.1, forward strand.
AGCGCGGTTCGCGGATACAGGCGTGGATGGGTCACCGGTCGAGCGAATATATCATCTCCGGGTTTTAGACCCCTTCAGCCTCGGCCAGTGCGCCACTACGACCGTCGAGATTCCGCCTCGCGGACGGAACACGCCCTTCACCTCCGCCCACACCGGTTTCGCCCAGCGGACCACATCCTCGAGCACGCGATTGACAATATTCTCCTGAAAGATGCCAAGGTCTCGGTAACTCTGCAAATATTCTTTCAGCGATTTCAGTTCAAGGCAGTGCTGGTCCGGCACGTAGCGAATAGTGATATCTCCGAAATCTGGCAGTCCGGTTTTCGGGCATACGGAAGTGAATTCAGGGTCTTCAATCAGGATTTCGTAACCTGGAAACTGGTTGGGCCAGGTTTCAATCTCGGGAAACTTCGCATCGAGGCCAGATTTGGCATGTTCTGGAGTGTATCGGCGCTGCGGCTTAGCCATGGCCGTATTGTAACCAGCAGAGGCGGTAAACATCCAAAGCCTCAGGATTTCTCATTCTTATGGATACCGTCGAGCATCTAATTGCCAAAAGGTAAATGCTTTTGATGCCCCGCTTACGGGCGTGGGTGATAAATTATTGCTTACAACTGTGACTCAATGACATTGAATCAGAAGAGCCCAAGTATCTTTAGCGGAAGCCGTTGGCTGGTAACAGCCCTGGGCATCGTTGTAGCCGTGGTGCTTTTGGGATCTTTTGTCTCGCGCCGCGATGATTCTGTGCCGGTGCGCGCCGCGGTTGTGCAACGTGGCACGATCCGCAGTGTAGTTTCCACGAATGGGAAAGTGGAGCCCCTGCGCAGCTTGGAAGCCCATGCCCCGCTGGCCACCACGGTCAAGCGAGTGCTTGTAAGCGAAGGGGACCATGTAAAAAAAGGCCAACTCCTGCTGCAATTGGATGACGGAGATGTCCGCACCCAGTCGGCGCGTGCTACGGCGCAACTCAAGTCTGCCCAATCAAGCGTCAACGCTATCCAACACGGAGGCAGCCAGGAAGAGGTTCTGACGGTCGAAACCCAGCTTGTGAAAGCACGTAATGACCGTGATTCCGCAGCCCGCAACCTCGACGCCCTGCGACATCTTCAACAGAAAGGCGCAGCTTCCGGAGGGGAGGTTAAGGATGCTGAGGCCAAATTGCAGAGCGCCGAAGCCGACCTGCAACTGCTTCAGCAAAAACAGAAGGACCGTTACTCGAAACCTGAAATCGCCAAGGTGGACGCAGAACGTTCCGAGGCGGAGGCGGCGTACAACGCCGCGCAGGATGTCCTTCAAAAATCAAATGTCCGCGCTCCCTTCGATGGGATTGTGTACTCTTTGCCGGTGCGGCAGGGTGTTTACGTGCAGCCCGGCGACCTGCTGCTGCAAGAGGCAGACCTGTCGAAGGTCCTGGTTCGCGCGTACGTAGACGAGCCTGATCTGGGCCGGCTTGCGCCGGGACAGAAAATCGAAGTCACTTGGGATGCGGTTCCCGGGCGTGTGTGGTATGGCAGCGTGAGTGGCGTCCCGTCCACGGTGAAGCTGCATGGGACGCGAAATGTGGGTGAAACCACATGCATTGTCGACAACAAGGACCTGAAGCTGCTACCGAATGTGAATGTCGGTGTCACCATTGTGACCCGGGAAGACCATATGGTGTTGACGGCGCCGCGCGAGACGGTTCGCCTCGATGACAGCAAACCGTATGTTTTTCAGATAATTAACAACGAAGTGCATCGGCGGGACGTAGAGACTTCTGTTTCAAATCTGACGGATGTAGAAATTACCAAAGGAATTCCTGAGAATGCTGTCGTAGCGGTTGGTTCGATCAATGCCAAGCCGTTGCACGATGGGCTTTCTGTGAGAGTGGTGCATTAATTCATGACTTCATTATTATTGCGAATAATCCTTAGCGTGTTCTTATTGGGGCTGTTGGTATTGTCGGCTGGTGCTGCCGATTCTGCCCGGGACTTGCTGGCTGCGGGGCGCGTAGATGATGCGATTACCGCGTTACAGGGCCAGATCAGTGCTCGCCCGGAGAACGCTGAGTCTTATAACCTGCTGTGCCGAGCCTATTTTTCAGTCGGGGATTGGGACCATGCCATCTCCTACTGCGACAAAGCAGTGCGTCTCGAGCCCAATAACAGCCGCTACCATTTGTGGTTGGGACGCGCCTTCGGCGAGAAAGCCAGCCACTCGAGCTTTTGGACCGCTGCCGGCCTGGCAAAAAAACTTCGTGTCGAACTGGAGCGTGCGGTAGCTTTGGATCCTCGCAATATCGATGCTCGGACCGATCTTGCGGAGTTTTACCTGGAAGCACCGGGTATCGTCGGCGGCGGCCAGGATAAAGCCCGCGCCGCAGCCGCAACTTTGGCCACAATGAATCCTGCCAAAGCTCACTGGGTGAATGCGCGGATCGCTGAAAAAAACAAGGACGCGGCGAGGGCAGAAAAAGAGTATCAACTAGAGTTGGAGGCGAGCCATGGCAGCGCGGATGCATGGCTGGATATCGCTCTCTTTTACCGCCGGAGTGGCCGGTTGGACAAGGTGGAAGAAGCTATTAATCATGCCGGGCGAGCAGAAGTAGGAAGCCCTGACGTGCTCGTGGATGCCTCTGAAACTCTGATCCGGGCAGGCCGAAACTTTCCCTTCGCAATTCAATTACTGCGGCGCTATCTATCATCCTCCATGGTGGAAGAGGCACCAGCGTTTAAGGCTCATTACCTGCTCGGAACCGTCCTGGAAAAGCAGGGCGATAAGCAATCGGCAGCTCAGGAATACAAAGCCTCGTTGGCTCTCGCCAGAAACTTCGGACGAGCTCAGGAAGCGCTGAACCGTCTCGGCCAGTAATCATTTAGCCGAAGTTGTCCACTTCTCCAATTCGCCGGTGGCCCGGAGAAGTTCCACTTCCGCTCGTTGCGCCTGAAACTCCGCGTTTATGCGTTCCAGCGTCCGTTCAGCGGCGTCTACGGCAGCATTCTGTAATTCCCTTTGTGTGGCTGTTTCAGCTTGCATTCGGGTATGAGCGGCTTGCAGTTCACTTTGCGCCAACTCCGACCGGAGTTGCGCGACATCACGAGCAGCGGAGAGCGCTTGCACGTTATGCTTTAGCTTTAAGGTATCGAGAGCAGCCTTGTTCTTGACCTGTTCAGCCTCCTTGCGAGCGCGCAGCGCTTCAGCATCGGCCGCTGCGGCGTGAGCTCGTTGCGACATGTTTAAGAACGGCAGCCGCACTACCAGGCCAAACGTCGCATTATGCGGCTGGAAAGAGCCGGGAACGAAAAATTTCTCGAAGTTGGTGAGCGATGTATTTATCAATCCATATTGTGCTGCAAAATCCGCCGTGGGATACCATGTAGCCTTGTGCTCGCCTCGGGCACGAATTTGCTTAGCCGCCGCGGACTCCTCCGCAGCTTCCACCGCTGAACTGGATTTCACAGCTTGCTCAAACGCGGCATCCTCAGGTTCGTTTTCGATTAACCTTGGAATCGAATCGTTCACCGTCTTGATTGATTTCGCCGCCAGACCAGTAAGTTGCGATAGACGCGTGCGCAAAATATCGACCGCCCCCTCCGCCTCGGCGATATGTACTCGGGTTTGCGCGTCGGTAAGTCTGGCCTTGGTCTGTTCGATCGGACTGTCAACCCCGGCTTTGATTCGTTCACCAACCGCGCTTTCAATGTCCGCCACCACCCTCATTTCGCTTCGCAAAATGGGTACCCGCTCTTCCCATCGATTCAGCTCGATGTAGGTAAGCGCCGTATCCAGGATGACTTGCGCTCTTTGTTCACGGCTTTGGGCTTTGCTGGCACGCCACTCCGCCTTAGCGGCTTTAACGAATTCTTTTTGTGCGGCATTGAAAACCAGAGATTGCGCGTTCACATTGAAAAGAGTCGGCGCAGAGCCTTCAAGGCTGAGCGGGAATCCATAGGCGTAACCCACGTTGGAGCCGACCGAGAGTTGAGGCACATAGCTGTTGCGAGCTTCGAGATAGGTTTGATAGGCGCGGATTTCGTCAGCTCCACTCAGCGCCATCTCGCTGCTATGGGCCACCGCTAATTCGAGTGCACGTCGAAAGCTGAGGGACTCCTGTGCAACGGCGGTTCCCGCCATCGGTAAATAAAGGAACAGAACGCTAAGGGACTGGAGGACCAAGAGAATTGCTTTCATCGACCTTTTCCTTCCCGAGCTGTTGTCATTGAAACGAGCCCTCTGAGTATAGAGAACCGGGCACGATCTCACATGCCTGGGCGGCCGGTCTCGTCCCTCGTAAAAGCGAATAGCGAGTGGGACCTCGTCCTTGTTGGCAGCGATTGGAAACTTTGACAATCCGGTGAGTACCCTGCCTAGGCCCTCTTTTTGCCTTCCAGTGCACCAAAACGCACATTGGACGTAAACGGATTGTCTCCATTTACGCCCTGCAGTACATTGAGAAACTTGTATTTAGCCGAAACTTTGTCTGCCTTAAGGCGCTGAGATCGAGGGTGAGACGTATTAGGCCGCGTACCTGAGAATGCACTGGGGTTTCACACCGGTGGAGGGCGAGATGTTAGTATAAGTTATTCAACCCATATGCCTTTAAAAACACTTTTCCTGAATCCGCCCTCGTTCGAAAATTTTGACGGTGGTGCTGGCTCGCGGTGGCCCGCTACCCGCGAAATCGAATCCTACTGGTACCCCGTCTGGTTGGCCTACCCGGCTGGAATGTTAGAGGGAGCACGCCTTTTGGATGCTCCGCCGCACTACGTATCCGCTGAACAGACCATTAACATCGCAAAGGAGTATGAGTTTCTGGTCCTGTTTACCAGTACTCCTGGCTTTCCCGGTGATATAGGGCTGGCACAAGCGATCAAAGCCGCAAATCCTGGGATCAAGATTGCATTCGTAGGGCCGCACGTCAGCGTGCTTCCAGAAAAGTCGCTGAAAGCATGTCCGGCCATTGATTTTGTTTGCCGTAAAGAATTTGATCTCTCAGTCGTGGAATTCGCCCAAGGTAAGCCGCTGGAACAGATTACGGGCATTTCTTATCTCAACAACGGTTCCGTGGTGCACAACCCCGATCGAGCGGAGATCCAGCACTTGGACACCCTGCCGCACGTTACTGACGTCTATAAGCGGGATCTCGATGTCCGTCGCTACAACGTTCCCTTCTTGCTTAATCCTTTTGTCTCGCTTTACACAACCCGGGGCTGTCCGGCGCAGTGCACGTTCTGCTTGTGGCCGCAGACACTAAGCGGACATCCATGGCGAAAACGCTCTTCTGACGATGTCGCCCGGGAAATGGCCAAGGCCAAGGACTACTGGCCGTTCGTGAAGGAATTTTTCTTCGATGACGATACTTTCAATATACAGAAGGCTCGTACCATCGAGCTCTGTTCCAAGCTGAAGCCGCTTAACTTAACCTGGTCCTGCACCTCGCGGGTGACTACCGATTACGAGACGCTGAAGGCCATGAAAGAGGCGGGATGCCGGTTGCTCATCGTAGGCTATGAATCTGGAGACCAGCAGATCCTGAAGAACATTAAGAAGGGCGCGACGATCGAACGCGCGCGGCAGTTCACCAAGGACTGTCACAAGCTGGGACTGGTGATTCACGGCGACTTCATTATGGGACTTCCCGGTGAGACTCACGAGACGATCAACACTACTATTGCATTCGCTAAAGAGCTGGACGTCGAGACGATTCAAGTTTCGGTGGCCCACGCTTATCCCGGTACTGAACTTTACGACTACGCTGTAAAGAACGGGTTCTTTGTGGCCGACAGCAAGATGGTGGACGACGGTGGTCACCAGCTCGCTCATATTCAGTATCCAGGGCTCCCGGCCGATGAAATCCTTGATGCGGTTCACCGCTTTTATGACGAGTATTACTTCCGTCCCAAGGCCATTTTCCGGATCCTGCGGAAGGCAGCCTTTGACAGTGGCGACCGCAAGCGACTGTACAAGGAAGCCAAGTCTTTCCTGAAAGTGCGCGCCATGCGCCACAAGTGGGTCAAGGATAAACGATTGAAGGACGATGCCGCGGCTGCGGCCGAACCCGTCAGCGCTTAGAATCGTTAAGCTGGCATCACAGGAATTCTCCGCAGAATCTTTTGGAAAGACGATTGACCTTCCGCAAGTATCTGGTGCTGGTGGGGGTGACCATTTTCGCGGCGGCAGGCGATTCCCTGCTCTCCCGCGGCATGAAGGAAGTCGGTAACGTTTCGCTCAGCCACCTTTCGGATGTGATTCTGGCGATCCTCAATCCCTGGGTCGCAGCCGGAATCGTGCTCCTCCTGGGGTTCTTCGCGGCGTACATGACAGCGCTCTCCTGGGCCGACTTGACTTATGTGCTGCCCGCAACCTCGCTCGGATATGTGCTGCTCGCTTTAGCCGCCAGATTTCTATTACATGAACACGTGAGTCCCACGCGCTGGTTGGGCATTGTGCTCATTTCCAGTGGGGTCGGATTTGTTGCAGGCGGTCCTCCCCGTACCCACGTCACCCCTCACACGGATGCCCAGAACTCTGCCAGGAATGCGCTAGTGATAAAGAGCAGGAACTCATGAAATCGATTTACACATGGGCTGCCATCCTCGTCATTGTTCTGACCTCGACGACCGGGGACATACTGCTGGCCCGCGCCATGAAACGCGTAGGAGATGTCGGGCAACTCCGGCGGCGCCAGGGACTCATGGCAGTGCTGGGGCGCGTGCTGCGCAATCCTCATTTCCTGCTCGGCCTGGTAGCTATGGCGTGCGGATTCTACAGTTTGCTGTTTGCGCTTTCGTGGGGAGATGTGAGCCTGGTGGCCCCGGCAGCGGCTTCGCTTACATTCATAGCGAACGCCATTGCGGCAAGAATTTTCCTGCATGAAAGAGTGGACCGCCGGCGATGGATTGCTGCTCTGCTGGTCGCTGGCGGAGTGGTGCTGCTGGCAACCTAGAGTCCAGCAGAGATATTATTCGAACAGCCGCATAAATCCCGATGCAGGCAAATCCGGCACCATGAATTTTGTATCTTGCAAGCCGGATGCACGGGCAACCCCTTCCGCAGCCATGTATCCGCTTCGCACCGCGCCCTCCATGGTGGCGGGCCACCCCGTTGCCACCCAATCTCCTGCGAGAAACACTCGCGGCCAGACTGTCTCCGGTCTGGGACGGTAGAGATCCACTCCGGGGCCGGGCGAAAACGTGGCATGGACCTCTTTGATCACCGTTGATTTCACCAGCTTGGCGGTACGCGCTTCCGGAAAGAATTCTCCTAGCTCGCTTAGCGCGAGTTCCACAATCTCGGTTTTGGATCTCTCAACCAGATTCTTCGAAGAACTGACAACAAGTTCGATATAACTGCCGCCGCCGTTGCGTCCCAAAAGCTTCGATTTATGGAACATCCACTGAATGGTGCGGTCAAGCAACACAGCATGGTTCAGTTCCGTAATCGGGCGGTCGAACCAGAGGTGAATGCCGGTGATCGGAGAAGTCTGGAAATGATTCAACTCTTGCCTTAGTTTCTCCGCACCGGAATGTTGAGGCAGCAGGCGAGACAAAGCATCGAAGGGAACGGCCAACACTGCAAAATCGAAACTCGTTTCCTTCCCTCCGATGGAAACCTTTATCAGAGACGGTTCCGGAGAAAACGACTCCACTCCGGATCTAAATTCCACTTTGCCATCACGCGCCTTGATGTATTCACCCCCGCCCTCGTAGAGCTCAGTCAGGGGCACCATGGGAAGACCAATGCGTCCGGCAGACACGGACTTAAGAAATGATTCGCGGACTACCTGGGCTGCGTAGTGGATTGAAATTCGATTTAGATCCTCGTTGAGGGCGCTAACTAAGAGCCCTTTCCAGAAACGCTCAATCGCGGCCTGGGTTTGTCCATGGCGGCGGAGCCAGGTCAGGAATGCCTCGCCGGTGTCACTGGGCAGCTTGGGGGTGAGCACTAGCATGGCGCGCGCGATAGACAGCTTGTCCGACATATCCAGACAGGAGGCCCGGAGAAAAGCCGGCGCGGTGTGGAAAGGCGCAGGCAGGAATGATGGTTTTATAGCCGAGGCACGTCCCCCCGGCTCCAAAAATGTATATTGATCGAACCAGCGGATCTTGCTTTCTACCCCAATCCGCCGATAGAACTCGATCAGGTTGGTACAGCAACCCAGCAACAAATGTTGGCAGTTATCCACCACCTCGCCGGTGCCGGGATGTTGGTAGGAAGATGCGCGGCCCCCCAGATAGGAACGCCGCTCAAAAAGCGAGACCCGGAATCCAGTATTAGAGAGAGCACAACTGGCAGCCAATCCTGCCAGCCCCCCTCCAACAACTGCCACCGTGGGAGGTTCTGTTCGGGTCTGGTTCATCAGGCCAGACGTTTCAGGAAACCCTTTGCCAGAATGATCAGCTTCTCGCGGACCGTCAAATTAATCTTACCGTGGAATACGTCATAGCCTTGCTGCGCAATTTTGTCCAGTAGTTTGCGATATATATTGATTAAGACCCACAGAGCGGGCTGGCTGTCTTCGTCTACCAGAGGAATCAGTTCGTCACCAGCGCGGTAATAGTTTCTCGCTCTTTCCGCCTCCATGGCAAGCAACGGGAGGAACCGCGCGGCATCATTCGTAGTGGCAACCTCAGAAGCGGAGATGCCGAACGCAGCCAAGTCTTTCTCCGGAAGGTAGACCCTGCCCATTTCGGCGTCTTCTTTAACGTCGCGAATGATGTTCGTAAGTTGGAAAGCCAGACCGCAACGCTCGGCCAGTGGCTCGGCCGCAGGGTCGTGATACCCGAACACGCGGATGCACACCAGCCCAACTATCGAGGCAACACGATAGCAGTATTCGTACAGATCCTCAAAAGTGCGATATTGCACCGCGAGTGCATGCGGCGCCGGCGCGTCCGCCCACGGTTCGCCATCCTGCACGTCCATCATTGTGCCGAAGGCAAGCTGATCGAGCAATTCTGGCGGAATGTGATACTTCCGTTGCGCGTCGGTCAGCGCCAGCAGGACGGCATCGTCCGTGGATTCGCCCGCCTGCGCGCGGTGCAGGCGGGCGAGACGCTCCGCCAGCTTATTCCTGCGCTCCTGAAGTGGGACAGCGGGGTCGTCCGCAATATCATCACAGCCACGCATGAAAGCGTAAACCGCATACAAGGCTTCGCGTTTGGCGCGGGGTAGAACAAGGAAAGCATAATAGAAATTCTTCGCTGCGGAGCGCGTGATGCTACGGCACACCGAGTAGGCCACCGCGAGCTGAGACGACGTGGCAGAAAACTGCAAGGGCGCTTGTTGTACCCCCGCACTCATAAAAATTTGACCAGCGCAGCACGGGCCACCAGCGCCAGCTTCCGCCGCCTGGAGATAGCCGGACGCAGGCCCAGCACTGAAAATGCCTGGCGCTCAATGGCATTCAGCACTTCCTGGCCCCCTCGGCTGAAAAGCTCGATGTCAGTTGCCAGATCGTGATCGACTTTTCCTACCAAGGGAAGTCCACGTCGGAACCAATCTCGCGCCCGGTCCACTTCGAATCGCATCATTTCGCGAAACGCTGGTGTATTCTGCTGCCTCGCGATATCTTCTTCGCTCACTCCATATTGCCGCAGATCCCCGAGAGGCAGGTAGATACGGCCTTTGGCGTAATCCAGGGTGACATCCTGCCAGAAGTTCGCCAACTGCAACGCCGTGCAGCTGTAATCCGAAAGCTGCTGACGCTCCGCATCACGGTATCCACAAAGATAGAGCACGAGGTGTCCAACCGGATTTGCCGAATAGCGGCAATAACCCAGCAAGTCATCGAAACTCTCATACCGTGTGACCTTCTGATCCTGACGAAAGGCTGTAAGCAAATCAGAGAATTCGTGCTTGGGGATCTCGAACTCGCGGATTGTGTCTGCCAATGCTACGAATACTGGATGCCTGGGATGGCCCGCGTAACCAGCGTCCAGCTCGGCTTCCCACTCATCGAGCAAGCGCAACGAAGTTTCGGCATCGCCGGTCTCGTCGCCAAGGTCGTCCGAGATACGGCAATAGGCATAGACATTGAAGAAATGCTGTCGTAATCGCTGCGGTAGGAACCAGGTCGCCACTGAAAAGTTCTCATAATGTGTGCGGGCAAGACGCCTGCAATACTGACGCGCCTCCTCGTCTGAGGGGGCTCGGTCAGGAACCGCGTATTCAGAGGGAAAATTGCTCCAGCCGGCCGCCGAAGTATGAACAGGCGCAGTATGAGAGCGGCTAGCCATGGATGACATAGTTAGTTCTGTCTCCCCGTGATTCGGACCCCGGCCGCGACCATCCCTCAAAAATCCCATTCCCCCAGGATTTCGGAGTCCCGAAGTTCAATGGCCGGGAATGATAGCGGTCTTGATGTCGCCGTTGCGATTCAGCATGTGTCGGAGAACCTGCTGCAATCGCGAGAGCGGCGCTTCGCCGGTAATGTAATCGTTGGAACGAATTTTCTTTTCCGAAATGAGCCTGAACGCCCGTCGAACGGTATCCGGGGTGTGATGGAACGTTGCCTTCAAAGTAATCTCTGAATAATGCAGTCGATTGGTATCAAGCTGCACCTTTGTCCCGCTGGCACACCCGCCAAAAAAATTCACGGTGCCACCCTTACGCACCATCTCCGTAGCCCATTCCCAGGCTTCTGGACGGCCTACAGCCTCGATGACAACATCCCCGCCTCGCCGCTCAGCGGTGACCGCGCGGACTGCTTCTATCGGGTCTTTGACCTTGGTGATTTGCACCACCTCTTGCGCGCCCATGTGCTTGACCGCAGTGGCTTGAGAATCACGCTTCACTACTGCCACCACATTGCACCCAATCGCCTTGGCTACCTGAACGAACATCAAGCCGATGGGCCCACCGCCAATCACAACCACGGTATCGCCGATTTCTACGCCGGTTTCGTGCAATCCCCGCAGCACGCAAGCCAGAGGCTCCACCATAGCGGCTTCTTCGTAACTTACATCTGGCGGAACGGCCAGCATATTGGCCTCAACGATTCGCTTAGGAATGCGAATGTACTCGGCATACGCTCCGTTATTAAAGAGCAGATCTTCGCAAAGATTTTCCTGGTGTTTAGAGCAGTAGAAACACATCTGGCAGGGAGCGGAATTTAATGCCACAACCCGCACGCCCTTCCTGAAGGCACGCACATTGGCGCCGACTTCTTCGACGACGCCAGCGAGTTCATGTCCGAACAGTGCCGGGGGAACAATCATGCGGGCATGGTAGCCACGCTGGTAGACCTTAAGATCGGTGCCGCAAGTCAGTGCCACCTGCACCTTGACAAGCACTTCGCCATCCCCCACCCGGGGAATCGGCACTCTTTCAATTTTTATGTCCTCTTTTCCATAAAGGACGGCAGCGGTCATCTTTCCGTTCACGCTGAACTTCCTTCCCATACGCTGCCCGGTTGGATCACTATTTTCATCGACTCGGGTTTAGGATGGGCAGCCAGATTAAGGGCTTCCAGGCTGTTAGCGAGAGGAAAGCGGTGGCTGATCAGGCGCTCCAGATCCATATCATGGTTCATGACAAATCGCACGGATTCCTCCTGCAACTCGACGGAAGCACTGTACGATCCCAAAAGTGTCTTTTCGTCGACGCAAACGGCGGCGGGATCAAAAGTGGCCTCTCCACTTACTGTCTGAGCAAATAACAATACCCGCCCGCCTGGACGCGTCGCATCCATGGCAGACCGGATAAGGCCATTCCCGCCTACCGCCAAAATCACGGCGTCCGCCCCACGACCTTCCGTGAGTTCGCGCGTCCGCTTGACTGCATCGGACCGCGAAGCATCAATCTGAAGTTCTAACCCGAAGCTTTTACTTATTGTAAGCCTCTCAGGGTACAAATCGGAAGTAATCACCGTAGCCCCTCTCCGTTGGGCCAATACACTCAGCACGATGCCAATGGGGCCTTGACCGATTACTAGAATCGTTTCACTATGCTCAGGATGCAGTGTCGCAATTCCCTTCATGCAGGTATTCACTGGTTCCACGAAGCAAGCCTGCTCAAACGAGATCTGATCCGGGATGCGGACGGTACCTCGCTTCACGATCCAGTCCATCACGCGGACGTATTCGGCGAATCCTCCACCGCTCGGCTCAAATCCCGCAGTGCAACCCACCTTCTTGTACGTGGGGCATTGGGCGAAAGTTTTGTGCCGGCAGTAATAGCACTCACCGCAGGGTATGTGATGAAAGACGACTACTCGGTCTCGCGCTGCGAACTCATTAACACCCTCACCCACTGCAGCGACGATCCCTGAAATTTCGTGTCCAAAGATACGTGGGGCGGAGTGCGAGCCTGTTGCAATTTTCTTTAAGTCAGTGCCGCAAATGCCACAGGTGTGGACTTTTACCAGGAGTTCACCTGCGCCGATTTTAGGAACCGGCACGATTTCGAGGCGTACATCGTTGACCCCACGGTAGACAGCGGCCTGCATGGTCGTGGGAATCGATTGCTTCCGATCTTCCACCGCGATTTGCCTGGTCATCCCCATAACTATGTTTTTAAGTTTGCGGCGGCTCGTGGATCAGAGCTTACGGCCTGAGCGTGCGCTTCAGTGGTTACCGCCGACAAGGCTTCACAGAGCTTTCCAGCTGCCAGAACGCTATCGCGGGCCAACTGCCCCACGCTAGCCCAGAGCCGGGGTCGAAACGCCACATACACAACAAATTTAAGCGCATGAAAACGACCATCGTCGCCTATGAACCGCCCAATGGGTGGCATGCGTGAATCATTCGCATCGGAGATTACCTTGCAGGCCAGGAACTTTATTCCGTGCGCCTCTGCGGCGCGAGCCACGGTTGCAGCTTCCATGTCCACGGCGTGCGCTCCGTACGCCTTTGCCAGCTTAGCCTTTTGCTCTACGTCCGCGACGCTTTCGAAACTAACCAATACGCCATGCCCGGCACCTGAGTCAGTGCGGCTGCCATCGCCCGCGTCGATGACATGCCGGGGGGTCAGCGTATGACCGACTTGCAGCGACCCATCGAGCCCGCCTGCAAATCCAGCAGAAATCAACAGAGACGGCTGATACAAGCTGATGATAGCCTCGGCGGCACGGCGGGCTGCTTCTGACCCCATTCCTCCGCAGACCAGCACCATGGGTCCGCTCTCAAAGAACTTGAACCAGCGCCCTTCGTGTTCCCTGTGGCTTACAGGCCAGCCTTTTACCAGCGGCCAGACTTCGCGCTCCAGGGCAGCGACAATGGCGACTTTAGGTGTTGGCATAGCCGTTTGCCCGAAACCATTCCACGGCGCGGCCCAGGGCATCCTTCACTGGAACCACCTTCCAGCCCAGTTCCCGCACCGCTTTGCCCGAAGTCACAAACATTTTCTTGCGGCTCATTTGTACGGCTTCAATAGTCGCGCGTGGTTCGCGCCGCAAAATCCGTCCAGTGACCATCTCGTCGACGACGCCAGCCAGCAGGGCCACTGCATAAGGCACTCTGACCTTGGGTGATGGCAATCCTGTTATTGCAGACAGCTTGTCGAGAATCTGCTTCAACGTGAGATTTTCGCCGCCCAAAATGTAGCGCTCGCCGCTTCTTCCCTTCTCCAGCGCTGCCACATGGCCTCGGGCACACTCTCTAACATCCACCAGGTTCAGACCGGTGTCCACGTAGGCCGGAAACTTCTTCTTAAGGAAGTCCACAATGATGCGGCCTGTCGGAGTCGGCTTAATGTCCTGTTCACCGACGGGCGTCGTGGGATTCACCACGACCACATCCATTCGTTCTCCGCCAATGTCTTTCCTTCCAGCATCCAGCGCAACCTGCTCCGCCATAAATTTTGAGCGCTTGTAATGGCCGATCATATTCTCGAGCGCGACCGGCGAGTCCTCGTTCGCAGGATGCCCGTTGGAAGTAAACCCCATCGTGGCCACGCTCGAGGTATAGACAACCCGCCGAACCCGGTTCTTGCGGGCGGCTTCCAGAATCGCCCGTGTCCCCTCCACATTTGAGCGATACATTTGATCTGGATCGCGAATCCACAGCCGGTAATCGGCCGCAACGTGGAAGACTACGTCGCATCCGGAGATCGCTGTTTCCAGAGTATTCGGATCTCGCAGATCCCCTGTCACCCGCTCCGCGTTCAAGTTCTGGATATTTTTCGGGTCGCTGCTGGAACGAACTAGCAGCCGCAAATCAGCTCCCTGCTCGGCTAAAATGCGTGCCACATGGCTGCCGACGAATCCGGTTGCGCCTGTGACGAAAGCTTTCATGGGCCAACGCTCGGCACTTGACAATCAGTAGTCAGCCAGATTGTTTCGGGATAAGTCCGCGCGGGACGCCAGGCTGGGCAAGCGCCAAATGCTAAGCGCTGAATGCTATTCACCTTGCCAGCTACTCAAGCTTTTCCGGCTGCAGTGAAATCTCGCTTTCGCCCGCAGCCTTCTTCTCCCAGTAATGGCGGACCCAAGTCTCCCAGTTCCTACCAGCGGCCATATCACGGCCGGTGAAAGCCAAGGCTGCAATATCTGAATAGCAGATGGATATCTTTGCTGCGCCATCCTTAGGCAACACCCGTACAGAACTCTGCTCGAGAGTGGCCCCATTGCGGCGATCGAAAATATACCCTTCGATCTTGGCGCCGTCTTTCCTCGTGATCATTACGTCGCCGCGGTAATCGAAGGCCAGCTCCAGGGCCGCGCGCAGTTCCTCAGGAGCAGCCAGCTCCGGGACCCATCCTTCCAGTTTTTCCCGCGTGCTGCCCGGTACGACTTCAAGGATGTTTGGATCGGCCAGGGTGCGCTCCGACCCAGATGGGGTTCGACCTGCTTCTCTGCCGCTCAAACGTGTGTTTCCTCCGCAGCATGGTTATTGATCTGAACCAGAGGATTGAAGGCATGCACCGGATGGACCGGTTCGTCGAGCAATTCGAGAGCTGATGGGTCCTTATAGCTGCTAAAAAGTGTAGCGCGCGCGGTTTGCCACAAGCCCCGCAGCGAGCCGAAGGTATCGTTGACTGCGGACGCCTCGTAGCCGCTGTGAACCATGCAATTCGCACACTTGGGATTTCCTGATTCCGTGCCGTATCGTTCCCATTCCGTGGTTGCCAGCAGTTCGGCAAAAGTATCGGCGTAACCGTCCTGAAGCAGGTAGCAGGGCTTTTGCCAGCCGAAAATGTTGAATGTGGGCATACCCCAGGGGGTACACGTATAATCTTGCTTGCCCATCAGAAATTCGAGAAATAGGGGCGACATATTGAACCGCCAGTTCGCTTTGCGGTTGGACAAAATGGAACGAAATAGTCGCCGGGTGCGGGCACGTCCCAAAAAGTGGCTCTGATCGGGTGCTTTTTCGTAGGAATAACCTGGAGAAAGCATCATGCCTTCGACCCCAAGTTCCATCATTTCGTCAAAGAAGGAGCGCACGCTTTTGGGATCGGCGCCGTCGAACAACGTTGTGTTCGTGGTGACCCGGAAGCCACGATTGAGCGCCTCTCTAATACCCTCAAGTGCCTTGTCGTATCCGCCTTCCAGGCACACGGAAAAATCGTGGTGCTCCCGCTGACCATCCATGTGGACGGAGAAGGTCAAGTATTTGCTGGGTGTAAAGGAATCGATCTTCTGCTTCAGCAGCAGCGCATTGGTGCACAGGTAAATGTATTTCTTGCGCGCTACCAGCCCCTCGACAATCTCGCCGATCTGAGGGTGCAGCAACGGCTCTCCGCCGGGGATAGCCACGGTGGGCGCGCCACATTCTTCGACCGCGCGAAAGCATTCCTCGGGCGTAAGTTGCGCCTTCAGTATGTGGCTGGGATACTGAATCTTTCCGCAACCCGCGCATGCCAGGTTGCAGCGGAACAGCGGCTCCAGCATGAGCACCAGTGGATATTGCTTGCGTCCCCTAAGCTTCTGCTTGAGGACGTAGGTTGCCACCGTCCACATCTGCGAAATTGGTACAGCCATTCTTTTCTCCGCCTGATGCCAAGCGTTAATTGCTAAATACCTTCACTAACAATCGAAATTCAATCGCCTGCGCCCGCCGTCTGCGCGCCGGTTCCTTGCGGGACACCGGCCACAACCTTCGCGTAAGTAGTCAGCGCGAGCAGGGGAAAGTACTCCCGGTACATGTGGTACTTGAGGTAAAACACCCGCGGGAAACCGGTGCCGGTAAAAAATGGCTCGTCCCAGGAACCGTCTTTTTTCTGAGTGCGAAGCAGGTAGGCAACGCCTCTGGCTACGGAATCGCTGCGTGTGTCATTGGCCGCCAATAAACCCAGCACTGCCCACGCTGTCTGCGAGGCGGTACTCGGTCCAATTCCCTTTGTATCGGCGTCGTCATATGAAGTACAAGTCTCGCCCCAACCGCCATCGGGATTCTGCACCATGCGCAGCCATTCGGCGCCCTGTTGAACGTAAGGCTCGTGGTAGTCCACGCCCATCGCTTCCAGCCCGCGCAGCACCAGCGCTGTGCCGTAAATGTAGTTCACGCCCCAGCGCCCGAACCAGGACCCATCCGCTTCCTGCTCTTTTCGAATAAATCGAATCGCCTTCTTGACCACGGGATGATTCCTGTCATATCCGTAAGCAGCCAGCATCTCGAGGATACGCCCGGTAATGTCCACCGTCGCTGGATCCAGCATAGCGTTGTGATCGGCAAAGGGAACGTGCTGGAAGACCATGCGGTCGTTGTTCTTGTCGAATGAAGCCCAGCCGCCGTTTTTGCATTGCATCGAGAAAATCCAATCAATCGCACGCTGGATGGACTCGCGCAAATAGCGTCCGTTGGGATGCTCTACATGAGTCAGCGCCAGACAAACCATGGCGCTATCGTCAACGTCCGGGTAAAACTCGTTATTAAACTCGAAGTACCAGCCGCCGGGCTGTCCCTGCGGATTTTTCACTTTCCAATCCCCGACCGTCCGCACCTGCCTCTGCAAAATCCAATCGGCGCACCTGACCATGCGGGGATCATTGCGCGGCACTCCGCTCTCACCGAGCGCAAACATTGCGTATGCCGTGTCCCACACGGGCGACATGCAAGGTTGCATGCGGAAAGTGTGTTCTTCCTCGATGCCGAGTTTTTCGAATTCGTCGAGCGCTCGGATCACCTGGGGATCGTCCACCGAATACCCGAGACAGCGAAGTGCGATGATGGCGTTCAGCATGGAGGGGTAGATTGCGCCCAGGCCATCGCTCATTTCGAAGTGCGCCAGCATCCACTTCTCCGCCTGCTTGAGCGCGATGAACCGCAACGGACGAATGTGCACCCGCTCGAACCAGTGCGTCATGCGATCCAATAACAGGAAAAAATTCCGCCATGACACCAGCTTGGTATCCCAAGTCAGGTGCATGCGGGATTTATCGCGGCCGCCCACAAAAAGTTCTTCCACACCTATTTCGCCGGGAATTTTCTTGAACGGCTTTTTCGCGTAGCAAATCGAGAGCGGTACCAGAATCGCGCGCGACCACGAGGAAATCTCGTAGATGTTGAACCAGAACCACTTGGGAAACAACACGATTTCGGGAGGAATCGCGGGAACAGCGTCGTAGTCGTACTGCCCGAAGAAGCACAAATAGATTTTGGTAAAGGTGTTGACCTTGGTGACGCCGCCCATCTCAAGGATCTTCTTGCGGGCACGCGAGAGAGCGGGATGATCCGCCGTGTATCCCGCCAGCTTCAAGCCGAAGTAAGCTTTCACCGAAGCGCTGATATTCGAAGGGCCGGCAGCGTAGATGCTCCACCCTCCATCGTCGTTCTGATGCTGCAAAATGTAATTAGCCGCCTTCGCAAAACGCTTCTGATCGCCAGTACCGAGAAGAGTGTGCAGCAGAATGTAATCAGACTCAAGGGTGGTGTCAGCTTCCAGCTCGCCGCACCAGTAGCCGCCTTCGTGCTGCTGCGAAAACAATCTCTTACGAGCAGCGTCGATACTTGCCGCCACGCGGCTCGAAAGATCATCTATCTTTCCGAAATGCAGCTGCGGCTCAGAGGCTATCGGAGATGAGGGGGAGTAATTGTCCATATGGTGGTTCTACTTCGCACTGGCGCTCGCGGGAGCGCTTGCAATGGCCTCCACTATTTCAGGCGGTAAACCAAAACGTACGTTTTCCGGCATGACTTCAAGCTCATTTACATTGTCGAAGCCCTGAGTAGTCAGGAATCGGACTACTTCCTCCACCAGACATTCCGGCGCGGAAGCCCCCGCAGTAAGAGCGATGGTTTTAACGGCTTCCAGCCACGCGGGCTTTATGTCTTTGTAATTATCGATAAGATGCGCGTTGGTGCCCAGGTTACGCGCGACCTCAACCAGGCGGTTGGAATTGGAGCTGTTATCAGAACCAACCACCAAAACCAAGTCTGCTTCCGAGGCCACCTCTTTGACCGCGACTTGTCGATTCTCGGTGGCATAGCAGATGTCTTGCGCCGCCGGACCCTTGATATTGGGAAAGCGCTTCTTCAGAGCCGCGATAATGTCGGTAGTTTCATCGAGACTGAGGGTCGTCTGAGTCAGATACGCGACTCGATTGGGATCGGGTACGGTTAATGATTCGACTTGCTGCGGCGATCCCACCACCTGGGTTACCAGCGGCGCCTCGCCCAATGTTCCGATTACTTCATCGTGATCGCGATGACCAATGAGGATAAGCGAATACCCTTCCTTGGCGAACTTTACGGCTTCCACATGTACTTTGGTGACCAGCGGACAGGTAGCGTCGATGACTCGCAGTTTGCGCAGATGGCTATTCTCCCGCACTTCGGGAGAAACTCCATGGGCGCTGTAAATGACCCGCTCGCCCGCGGGGACTTCCTCCACGCTATCTACGAAGATCGCTCCCTTGGCCTGGAGTTCCTCAACCACAAAGCGGTTGTGGACGATCTCCTTGCGCACATAAATTGGTGGTCCGAAGGCTTCCAAGGCGATGCGGACGATGTCGATAGCCCGCACCACGCCCGCGCAGAACCCTCTCGGTTTTAACAAAAGTAAGGTCTTGCCATTACCGTTCGACACGATTACTCCTGCCCTCAGTTAGGGTACACGTTTAGTTGCGTAAGGATAATTCTAAACTACCGGAAAGTACCCTTTTGGTCAATGTAAGCCATAGAAACAGCTAGGATTAGAAGCGGCCGGGGAATATTGGGCGGTGAATGGTCAGGCATTCGCCTTCAGCATCTGCTCGGCGTGTTTGCGTGAGGTATCAGTAAGCTTGGCGCCACTTATCATGCGAGCCACTTCCTCGGTGCGCTCGCTTCCGACAATACGGCGGACTGTGGTGCGACTGCGACCCGCAGCTTCCCGCTTTTCGATCAGGTAATGGTGATCGGCAAAGGTTGCAATCTGTGGCAGGTGAGTAACACACAGCACTTGGCTGGTACGTGAAAGATTTTTCAGCTTCCTGCCGACCGCCTCCGCAGCTCGACCGCCGATACCGCTATCTATCTCGTCGAAGATTAGAGTGCGCGGAGAGCCCATGCTGCGCTTCTTAGCGGCTAGTGGCGAACCTCCGGCTTCTACACTTGCCTTCAAAGCCAGCATCACTCGGGATAGTTCGCCGCCGGAAGCGATGTTTTCCAGACGGTGCAGCGGTTCGCCGGGGTTCGTCGCAATCATGTAAGCGACCTGATCGAAACCGCTGGGAGACCAGTTCCCTTCTTCTTCGGAAGCTACGCTCTCGATGCGGAAAGTGGACTTCATGGCCAAATCGTTGATCTCAGCTTCCACCAGCCTTTCGAGTCGGCGAGCCGCCTCGGCGCGCTTCTTGGAGACGATCCAGGACGCTTGGATGTAATGTTCTTTGGCGTTTGTAAGTTCGGCTCGATGCTGACGTAGTACTTCGTCCTTGTTCTCCATCTCGTTGAGCTTGCGGCTCACTTCTGCACCGAAATTAATAACATGGTGGAGCGTCGACCCATACTTGCGCTTCAGACGATCGATGAGCGCCAGGCGATCTTCCACCTCTGCCAGATGCTCTGGCGACGCGTGAATGCCTCCGGCGTAGTCGCGCAGCGTGCCACCGACATCTTCGACGCTGATGCGAGCGGTCTCCAAAGCTTCCATCGCTTCCCGAAAACGAGGTTCGTATCGGGCCAGCTCCTCGATGTGCCTCTGCGCCGCCCGTAGCGACGACGAGGTTGAAGTATTACCTTCATAAAGCAGGTCGAAAGCATTCATCGCCGCGGCATAGATTTTCTCTGCGTTGGCGAGAACTCTCTTTTCCGTTTCTAAACGCTCATCTTCTCCACCTTCAAGCTTTGCGTCCTCGATTTCATTTTTCTGGAAGCTCCAGAGATCGAGCAGACGGAGGCGATCGGTTTCGTCTCGCTCCAATTCCGCGATGCGATTGCCAATGGTCTTCCATTGGGCGAACGCTTCCGCGGTCGATTCAGTTTGAGTTCCTGCAAAAGCATCGAGCAGGGCGAGACGGGTAGGCCCATCAAACGCAAGAATGGATTCGTTCTGTGCGTGGATGGTGGCGAGATGCGGCGCGAGCTGCCGCAGAACAGCGACCGTAGCCGGTTGATTATTGACGAAAACCCGGCCCTTGCCACCCGAGGCGATTTCCCGGCGAAGAATAATTGTTTCTTCTTCCGGATCAATCCCGTTGGTCGCAAGGATCCCTTTGACGACCTTACCTGCCCGGGAATCAAGTTCAAACACGGAGGCAACAATCGCGCGATCAGCACCGCTTCGGATTACATCACTCGATGCTTTATCGCCAAGCAACAAAGCCAGAGCGTCGATGAGGATCGACTTGCCTGCGCCGGTTTCACCTGTCAATAGATTTAGGCCCGACGCGAACTCCACCGCCACGTTATCTATGACCGCATAGTTCTCGAGCCGCAGTTCGACGAGCACCAGAATTCCTGGAATACGAAAGTTGAGCGAAGCATAGCATGAAATTCAACTTGAGCAATTCTGCAACGGAATTTGACAAGACCCCACGTATCACGTCACAAACCATACTTAGCAGTCGATGTGAAAAATATTTTGGGTTAATAGATCGGATTCACACCTGAAATCTCGCCGCAACCTTGGTCTATAATCAGCGCAGGCATTCTCCAAAAATCAAAATGCATTATTCTCCTGCGCTGGCAGCACTCATCGGCGGTGAAATCGTTGACCTGGTTAATGAAACGGGCCTCGTCGCCAAGGCAGTTCTTCTCATTCTCCTCGCTTTCAGCCTGATTTCCTGGGCCATCATCCTGGCTAAATGGGGGATGCTGCGCCGGGCGCGGGTTCAGAGCGGTCGGTTCGTGCGTGCCTTTCGCAAGGCGCAGCGACTGCAGGATGTGGCGGCCGTAGCTGAACAATTCCGACCTAGCCCCCTGGTGGGCGTCTTTGAAGGTGGCTTTGAGGAGTACAAGCGGCAGGTCGGTCCC
Source organism: Acidobacteriota bacterium (assembly GCA_003225075.1). Taxonomy (GTDB): domain Bacteria; phylum Acidobacteriota; class Terriglobia; order Terriglobales; family Acidobacteriaceae; genus Gp1-AA124. Next base: position 47,614 of record QIAP01000052.1, read on the forward strand.
AGCGGGATCGTGAAGAATCCTGCCTCGCTTCAGCGGGCTATGCAAATTGCCGCCTCCGAAGAGCTGACACGCTTTGAACGAAATATGCCCTGGCTCGCGATCACCGGCGCGGTCACTCCGTTTGTGGGATTGTTCGGGACCGTCTGGGGTATCATCGATGCGTTCCACGGGCTCGGTACCGCCGGCGCAGCCACGCTGCGAGCAGTTGCGCCCGGAATCTCAGAGGCTCTGATTACGACCGCTGCTGGTCTCGCCGCCGCTATCCCGGCCGTCATCGCTTACAACCTGATTGGCGGCTCCATCCGCGAATTCGCCGCGCGGGGCGACGATTTTGCCATGGAAATGCTCAACGCCATCGACCGCCAGCAACCGGTCGGCCGCATGGCAATGGAAGCCTCGGAGGTCCGGCGGTAATGGCTTTCACCGCTGCCAACGGGCGCACTCAAACTTCGCTCTCCGATATCAACATCACGCCGCTCGTAGATGTGGTGCTGGTGCTGTTGATCATTTTCATGGTCACCGCGCCCGTGCTCCAGTCGGGGATTGATGTCAATGTTCCCAATACGCGCACCGTGAAGTAAATCACGGAGGAGCGGCTGGTGATCACTATCGATAAAAGCCAGCGTGTGTTTCTGGGCAATGATCCCATCAACATCAATGAAATTGGGTCGAAGCTGCGGCAAAAGATTCGTGATCCGCAACATCAGTCCATTTTCGTGCGCTCGGATGAAGATGTTCCCTTCGGCGCCTTCGCGACCGTGATGGACGCGGTGAAGCAGGCGGGCATCCGCAACGTGAGTATCGTGACGCAACCTCTGCAACGCAATGGCAGCCAACGCTGACATCTTTTTCGAGAGCGGAAATTTAGGCCGACCGCTGGCCTGGTCGCTGGTATTGCACTTGGCATTTGCGCTATTCATCATCGTGTACGCGGTTTTCATCCCCGAAAAGCGCGGCGAAGGATGGGGCGCCGGGGGAGGCGGAGAAGCCATGGGCGCCACGCTGGTGAGCAATGTTCCCCTGCCGGCAAGTCCGGTGAAAACGGAAAATGTGCTGGCCAACGATTCCCGGGGACTAACGAAATCCATGCCGCTGCCGGAAGTAAAGCCTCCGGAACCGGAAGCCATCCCAATCCCAGACAAGGAATCTAGGAAGAAGCCGAAACCTGCTCCCAATGTCAGCCGGAAAAAACCTGAGCCTGAACAGCCGGTAGAAGAGGCCAGCAACGTAGTTCCTTTTGGTCAGGGAGGTCCGGTCAGCGGGCCCTATGGCACTTTCAATGCGGGAGGCGCCAAAGGCGGATTCGGGTTTACAGGGGGCGGCGGTGATTTCGGAAATCGTTACGCTTGGTACGTACGGGTCGTGCAGCAGAAAGTTTCAGAGAACTGGCTCAAGTACGAAGTGGATCCGCGAGTCACCAGCGGACAACGTGTGTACTTGACCTTTGATATTACGCGCTCCGGACAACCGTCAAACGTACAGGTCGAGCAATCGAGCGGAGTTCCCTCGCTGGATCAGTCGGCGACCCGCGCCATCCAGCGTATTGATACTTTCGGGCCGCTGCCGCCTGATTATTCGGGCAGCAAGGTTTCGGTGGAGTTCTGGTTTGATTACAAAAGGTAAAACCTCAGGCGTCGAACAGATGTTTTCCACTCATGGTTGCGCAATGGCTGATTCGAAGCCGAATCGAGAAAGATAACGGGCAGAAGGTATGAACAGGAGTAATTTGAAAGCGGTCATACATCCTAATACGAAACGTCTATTCATGGCCCAGGTTACGAATCAAATGCGTGGCAATACTCATTTCTCCGGCAGTGATCGTGTCATCGCGTCCCTTCTAGTGCTGTTCCTGTTCGTGCTGCCCTGCTTCGCACAACAGGATTGGATCCGTACTGGCACTGGTTTAGGCGTGGAAAAGATTCGTCTGGCTGTTCCCGACTTCAAGTCCTCCAATCAGGATCCTAAAAACGCTGACCTTCTTAAAGCGTTTAACGACACTCTGTGGAACGATCTCGATAATGCCGGCATCTTCGATCTGGTCTCCAAGAGCTTTAACCCGCTGGAGGTGCCAGGTCAGCCCACCGAGGTCAAGTTCGAGGTGTGGAGCGCGCCTCCGCCGAACGCTTCCATGTTGGCCTTCGGCAACCTTGGAGTCAGCGACAATACCATAATGGTACAAGGCTGGCTCTATGACGTGAAGAACGTCACCTCGCCCCAAGTACTCGGTAAGCAGTACACAGATGCGGCGACCACGGATGCGGCGCGTTTGATTGCCCACAAGTTTGCCGATGAGATCATCTTCCGACTGGGTGGAGGCGTCCAGGGTATCGCGGAAAGCTCGATTTACTTTGTGAGCGACCGCAGCGGTCACAAAGAAATCTGGGCCATGGATTATGACGGATCGAATCAGCACGCCATCACCCATCTAGCGTCGATTTCTCTCTCGCCGCGAATCTCGCCGGATGGTTCCCGCTTAGCCTTCAGTTCGCTGACCAAGACCAGTTGGGAAATCATGATGTACTCGCTCGAACTTGGCCGCGCGGTGACATTTCCTCGCTTTGGCGGGACAAATTTATCACCGGCATGGGCGCCCGATGGCACCAGGCTGGCCTTTTCCTCTTCTCGCACCGGTACTTCAGAGATCTATCTGGTTGACGCTTCCGGGGGTAGTCTAAAACGTCTGACCACTGCGAAAGGTCCCGACGTCTCTCCGACCTGGAACCGTAAGACCGGTGCGCAGTTAGCGTTTGTTAGCGGGCGAACCGGTCTGCCGCAGATCTACACCATGGAAGCGGACGGTACCAACGTTCAGCGGATGACCGACCAAGGTTACGCGGTGTCACCGTCGTGGGCGCCCAACGGGCAATTCCTGACATTCTCGTGGATGCGTAAATACGGGCCAGGCGCTCCTGGATCGAACGATATTTATTTGATGGATATCGCCAGCAAGCAGTGGGTTCAGTTGACTCATGACGGCGGGCGAAATGACTACCCCTCATGGTCGCCGGATGGAAGACACATCGTCTTCCAATCGAGCCGTTCCGGCAGCGAGCAAATCTGGACCATGCTCGCCGACGGCACGAAAGTACAGCAATTAACTTTTACCGGGCACAATACTCAGCCCAATTGGAGCTGGAAATAATCTTCGCATTCCGCACGGAGGAGAGAGTGAAACTGCAGAAAATGAAATGGATCACGCTCGTGTTTGCGCTGGGTGCCATCCTCATGCTGGGCGCCTGCAAAAAGAAAGTGGCCCCGCCGCCGCCACCGGCCCCGCCACCACCGCCGGCGCCGACGGCGTCGCTCTCGGCTAACCCGAATAGCGTGCAGAAAGGTCAGCCGACCACTTTGAGCTGGCAGACCACGAACGCTACCGACGTCAGCATCGATGGAATTGGTGCGGTTCAGCCCAGCGGTTCACAGCAAGTGACGCCGGCAGATTCGACCACCTATCATCTGACTGCTAAGGGCGCCGGTGGAACTCAGGAGGCGACGGCACGCGTGACGGTGGGCCCGCCGCCCCCAGCGCAGACTACTGGCCCTTCGGCGACGGAAGAGGAGTTGTTCTCGCAGTCTGTCAAGGACCTCTACTTCGACTATGACAAAGCCGATATTCGTGCCGATCAGCAATCGGCGCTGCAAGGGGATGCTCAGTTCCTCGGCCAGCACTCGAGTATCCGGGCTACGGTTGAAGGACATTGCGACGAACGCGGATCCACCGAGTACAACCTGGCACTGGGCACCAGCCGTGCCGAAGCAGTGAAGAGTGCTTTGACGCAAGCCGGCATTGCCGCCGACCGTGTTAAAACGATCAGCTATGGTAAAGAAAAACCGTTCTGCAACGAGCACACGGAAGAGTGCTGGCAGCAGAACCGCCGTGCCCATTTCGTCTATCAGAAATAGTTTCGCGTCAGGGCGGCGGTCCGCGATCGTCGCCCTGCAATTTAGCGTGTATTGGCAACTCTGTAATGTCGTAATTTTGAGCTCGGCCCTCATCACGGACTGGGAATTCAAAATCTGGCCGGACATCCTTGTCCTAGGGCGCTATCCAACGCAGTAAAAAATCTAAGTCTTTGCCATTCGCTCAACCCTGGACAGTGGAGAGCGTTTTGGCATCCAATGGAATGGACTATGAAAACTCAACGATTTGTCCCCAGTTATCTCTTACTTGCATATTTGTTGCTTCTCGGCTTAGGCCCCACGTCGGCGTGGGCCGCGAACAAGGACATGGTCCAACTGCAAACCCAGGTCCAGCAACTACAGGAACAGATGTCGCGCATGCAGCAGACGTTCGATGAGCGCATGGGCGTGATGAAAAATCTGGTAGAACAGAGTACCGATGCCGTCAACAAAATCTCCGCCGCAATCACCACTCTTCAGACCAGCCTGGAGAAGCAGCAGGCGGACTCGGGCGGACATGTGGACCAGATCTCAGGCCAGATACAGGCACTCAACGACACTATGGACGAACTGAAGGGGCGTCTTGCCAAGGTAAGCAAACAACTGGAAGACATGCAGGCCTCCCAGCAGAATCTGTCGTCGCAGCCTTCAGCACCGGGCGGACAGCCGGGACAGCCGCCCGCCCCGCAAGCGCCGCCTCCAGACGTGCTCTATAACAACGCTCTGCGCGATTACAACGGTGCCAAAAACGATATCGCAGCTCAGGAGTTTTCGGATTACATCAAGTTCTATCCCAACACCGATCTCACGGGAAACTCATATTTCTATCTGGCTGAAATTCAGTTCCGGCAGGGTAACTATCAGGAGGCGGTGCAGAGCTACGATCAAGTTCTGCAAAACTTCCCCAGCGGTAACAAGGCCGCGGCCGCCCAGTTGAAAAAAGGTTTCGCCCTCATCGAACTCGGCCAGAAGAGCGCCGGAATCCTGGAGTTACGGCATGTGATTCAGCGGTATCCCCGCAGCAATGAGGCGTTGCAGGCGCGAGAAAGATTGCAGAAGTTGGGAGTCAGTGTGACCACAGCGGCGAAGCCGTCGGCAGGGCGCCCGCAGTAACAGATCGTCTTAACGCACAATTCCCCAGTTACGTACTGACTGCCAAGCATCCCGACGCCTTGGGCCTGAAGACATACTAAGAAAGTAAGAAAGAAAGAAGGTGGCTGACCGGCGGGGAGAGGAAACAAGCCAGTCAACCACCGCAGAAAATGGCCGGGTCAGACTCACAATTGAATCCGGACCGCAGCCAATCGTTTTCTTAACGCTACGCCCCCGTATGCCTGCGATGATGGCGACGGTGCCGCGCCACACGGTGAGGCACATGATGCGGCTTCGCCCGGCCCTCCGTAGGCCGTGCGGTTGCTTGCGGAGCGCTGGACGCCGCTGTGCCCGGAACTTCAGTCGTCGCCTGCCCCCATGAACCGATCGCGAACAAAGATGTTGCGGCCATTGCCAGTAGTAGCTTACCCATCTGCACGCCTCCTGAACTTTCCTACCGATTCTCGCTCACAATTTAAACCCTTTGCCCCAAAAAAAGTTTCGAGTTAGGCTAACGAAGTAGGCAAGTATGATTCCCACGTCTTCACTTCGCAATCAGGAGCATGATTAATGAGTTCTCCTAAAAACAGTCCCTCGAAAGATCAGGACCGCGGCAAAGGCGCCGTGGACCAGGACAACCCGGCAGAGCCAGGCAATACTTCGCTGAACGGCCAGTTGGGGCATCGCGATCAGGATCCGCTGATCAAAGGTGCCGATACTGATTTCCCCGAACCGGGTGAGAATCCCGAACACACCGGCGAACCGGAAAAGCGCAAGAAGGGGGATGAAGTAGCGTGAGCCGCGGACGATTAATGTAAATGAGAAGCCCTCCTGCGGGAGGGCTTAATTTTGCGAACTGCTCTCGGTAACAAGCGTACTAGCGCAATTCTTCCATCACCTGTTCGAGCACTTCGCGTCCAGGACGAACCACCGATTCCGGCAAAGTCGTAAGCGGATTATCAGTCATATTCAGCATTTCGATAAAGTTCGGGGCCTGCGTGTTCACGTAAAAAACTCCCGTTAGTACCTCGCCCTTGGCATGGCCTTCTGCCAGTCGCTTCACGGCAAGGATCTTGTCGGTCGCATCGTAGTCTTCCTCGAGCTTGCGCAGTCGCAGCCGGGAACCGTCATGCATGGTGACCTCTACCGTGGTGCCGGGATCGTATTCCACGTTGATTTCTTCGAACACCGGCACGAAATTGATGTCCTGCAGCGGCTCCTCATGATCTTTCATGTACTTGTACGATTTGGTGGAGCCCTCGTGATCATTAAAAGTCACGCAGGGTGAAACTATGTCGAGCATTACGGTGCCGTTGTGAGCGACGGCCGCCTTCAACATGCTGTGAAGTTGCCGCTTGTCGCCGGAAAACGAACGTCCCACAAACGTCGCACCCAATTGAATGGCGAGGACACAGGTGTCAATCGGAGGCAGATCGTTGATCACGCCTGTCTTCAGCTTCGAGCCGAGGTCGGCCGTCGCCGAGAATTGGCCTTTGGTGAGACCGTAAACGCCATTGTCTTCGATGATGTAAATGATCGGGAGATTCCGCCGCATCAGGTGCACGAATTGCCCAATGCCGATCGATGCCGTGTCGCCATCGCCGCTGACGCCCAAGGCGATCAGATTGCGATTGGCCAGCATGGCGCCGGTCGCAACCGAGGGCATGCGTCCGTGCACAGCGTTAAAGCTGTGCGAACGGCTCATGAAATATGCTGGTGCCTTGGAGGAGCAGCCGATGCCGCTGGGCTTTATGACGCGCTCCGGTGACACTCCCATTTCGTACATGGCATCGATGATGCGTTCGGAGATCGCATTATGGCCGCAACCCGCGCACAGCGTCGTCTTGCCACCTTTGTATTCCGCGATGGACAGCCCGATTCGGTTAGTCTTCGGGACGGGCGTACTGGTCGGAGTTGTGGCCATACTACTTGCCCTCCATCATGATGATCTCATCGGTCACCGACCGCGCATCGAGTGGCAGCCCATGAATATGAGAAATACTATGCAGACGCGTGACCAGTTCAGGTCGCACATCGAGCTTTAACAAAGTGAGCATCTGCGCATCCCGGTTCTGCTCGACGAGGTAAACGCGCTCGTGTTGCTCCACAAACCCGTGCACCTCGCGTGGGAACGGATAGGCACGCAAACGCAGATAATCAGTCTCGACTTTATATTCTTTGCGCAACTGGTCGCGGCTTTCGAGAATTGCCCAGTGCGATGTCCCATAGGCGATGATGCCGATCTTTGACTTCCCGTTCGAAATGAGTACTGGACGCGGCACGAAAGAACGCGCCGTCTCAAATTTCCGATTAAGCCGCTCCATATTCTTTTCGAAATCGTCGGGCCGCTCGCTGTACTGTGATCTCTCGTTGTGTCCGCTCCCCCGCGCGAAGTAAGCCGCGGCGGGATGATCGGTTCCCGGCAGCGTGCGGTATCCGATGCCATCACCGTCCACGTCTTTGTAGCGCGCAAACCCTCCCAGGCGCTCAAGATCTTCCTTGCTGAGCACCTTGCCGCGCTTGATCGGCTTTTCGGGATAAGGAAACGGATCTGCCATCCAGTTATTCATCCCGAGATCGAGATCTGACATCACGAAAACTGGAGTTTGAAAGTGCTCCGCCAGTTCAAAGGCGTCCTGCGCCATGGTGAAGCACTCTTCCGCCGAGCATGGGATCAAGAGAATATTCTTGGTATCTCCGTGGCTAAGGAATGCGATCGATAGAATGTCGCCTTGCGAGGTTCGCGTCGGCAGGCCGGTTGAAGGTCCTACTCGCTGGATATCCCAAATCACCGCTGGTACCTCAACGTAGTAAGCCAAACCGGCAAATTCAGCCATCAGCGAAATTCCCGGCCCCGCCGTGGCCGTCATGGCACGAGCTCCCGCCCAGCCCGCACCGATCACCATACCAATGGCGGCTAATTCATCTTCTGCTTGCACTATGGCGAAAGTCGCTTTGCCGTCAGGACCTATACGGAACCTCTTCATGTATTCGATCATCGTCTCCACCAGCGACGAGGAAGGCGTGATCGGATACCAGGTCACCACCGTACAACCGGCAAACATGCAGCCCAGGGCGGCGGCCGAGTTGCCGTCAATGATGATCTTCCCTGTCGTTTTATCCATGCGCTGGATGTGGTAGGGATCGCGCTTGAGAAGATTCGCAGCCGCATAATCGTAGCCCGCCTGCACCGCAGCCAGATTCAAGTTCGCGGCCTTAACTTTCTTGGCGAACTGCTTTCGGATCGCCTTCTCCACCTCAGCCATATCTATGTCGAGCAACTTGGCGACGACGCCCACATAGATCATGTTTTTTACCAGCTTGCGCAGCTTGGCCTCAGGACAGACGGGGGCCACCAGTTTGTCGTAGGGAACCGAATAAAACACCAGATCATTACGAAGCGTGCGCAGGTTCAGCGGTTCGTCGTAAAGCGCGACTGCGCCCGCCGCCAGCGACATGACGTCTTCCCGCGCCGTCTCCGGATTCATAGCCACCAGGAAATCGATTTCCTTCTTGCGGGCGATGTAACCGTCTTTATTAGCCCGGATCGTGTACCAGGTCGGCAGCCCGGCAATGTTTGAGGGGAAAAGATTCTTACCGGAAACTGGCACACCCATCTGGAAAATACTGCGCAGCAGCACTGTGTTGGAACTTTGTGATCCCGAACCGTTCACCGTCCCGACCTGAATGCTCATGTCGTTGACGACGCGTTTCCGCTCCAGACTCCCAGAGTCTTCATGGAGCGCTACATCCGTCGTGGCCATTACAATTCCTTCCCTTTAAGAGAGCAGTAACGCCTGCCCAGATTTCTCATGATGTGGCGGAGTGAAACTATTTATTATACGGCACACAGCGGTAATAAGGAGAGCGCCCAAAGGCCTATCCCACGCCGGATGTACCTAGTTTAGAACGTTTCAACCGCAGGAAGATACCCGGTAGAGATCAGACTTCCGCGTGGAAGAACTGGGCCATGTTGCGGAATTTATTATATCGTGACGCGAGCAATTCACGGGTCGGTACGCCCTTAAGTTCGCCATAATGGCGTTGCAGGGCGGCATCGAGTAGCGCCGCTGAAGCTTCGTGGTCGTTGTGAGCTCCCCCCTCCGGTTCCTCCACCACTCCATCGATGCAGCCGAGCTCACCCAGATCGCTGGCGGTAATCTTAAGGGCCTGCGCGGCAAGATCTTTCTTGGTTGCATCTCTCCACATAATCGAAGCGCAACCTTCTGGCGAGATTACCGAATAAATTGCGTTCTCCATCATCAATACACGATCCGCGACGGCAATCGCCAGGGCTCCGCCGCTGCCGCCCTCGCCAGTGATGACCGTGATAATCGGAATCTCCAGACGAACCATTTCGCGCAGGTTGCGGGCGATGGCCTCTGCCTGGCCGCGCTCTTCCGCCCCCAGACCGGGATATGCGCCCGGAGTATCCACAAAGGTAAACAACGGACGCTGAAACTTGGCCGCGATTTCCATGGCGCGCAGCGCTTTCCGGTAACCCTCGGGATTAGGCATGCCGAAATTGCGATAAACCTTCTGCTTGGTGTCCCGGGCCTTCTGATGTCCTACGATCATCACATCTTCGCCATGAAAACGAGCCATGCCGCAAATAATGGCCGGATCATCGCCAAAGCCGCGATCGCCGTGAATTTCACTCCAGTCGGTGAAAATGCGCTCCACGTAATCTAACGTGTAAGGACGTTGCGGATGGCGGGCCAGTTCGGTTTTTTCCCAGGCATTCAGGTGGGCCGAGACTTCCCGCCGCAAGGCATTCACCCGCTCATGCAATTGATGAATTTCCTGGCGGGTCTCCTCATCCTGCCCGGCTGCCGATTCGAGGTGGGTAATCTGCTTTTCGATCTTCTGTAATTCCTGCCGCGCTCTCAATCCGGATTCCATTTTGCTGGCGTCACCATTCTTTGCCGACCAATGCGCCTCTACCATCGACAGGAGGAAGTCGGCCCCGATCACCGTTTCTCTGCCATTGGCCGCTGCCATCGCAGCCGCCGCTCGGGCGCTCATACGCCTTCTCCTTGAAACTTTCATTGGAGGCAGATTTCAATTGATGATGCGCACGCTGCCCCTGCCGCAGAGTTCTTCCACGCGCGCAATAAAGTTACGATCTGGTTGGACATTATAGCCTTCTGCTTCCATCACTACCATGAAATCACCCTGGCGCTCCACGTCGAACAACACCTTGGCTTCGCCTTTGCGGTCGGCGAATAGACTATGCAAGGCGTCCACGGTAGACTCCGACGCGCTCTCCAACGGTACCCGAATTCGCAAGGATCGTGGCAGAGGAGCTCTGGCCTCTTCCAGCGCAGTAATTTCACTGACCGTGAGCTTGGGGTTAGCGCCCTCTTCAATCCGTATGCCGCCACGGATCAGCACCGGCACCTCGAGTTTCAGCTTTTCCAAGAACGCGAAGATTGCTGATAATTCCCCCGGCACAAATCTCATCTTTTCCTGTGGAAGACTTCATGGACGCAATATCCTCGGTAGAGAGCGCGTTGAAGTCCCTCAATTTATCCAGATACTTTTCTAGTGGGTGGCCGGTAATAAAGAAGCCGAGGATTTCCTTCTCCGCCGCAAGGCGCGTGTGTTCATCCCAGTCCGGCACGCTCGGAAGCTGCTCATTTCGGTTATGCGCTTCGTCCTCTTGGAACACTCCAAACAACCCGTGCTGACCGGATTCGGTATCTCGCTGTGTTTTCTGGGCGCGCTCGATTGCCCGGTCGATCACTGCCATCAATTGCGACCGCCGGCCGAGAGGATCCATAGCCCCGCTCTTGATGAGTGACTCCAGCACGCGCTTGTTGAGCAGGCGCAGATCAACTTTTTCGCAGAATTCAAAAATTGAGCGGTAACTTCCCTGTTCCTTGCGGCCGGCGATAATCGATTCGATGGCGTTACGCCCCACATTTTTCACCGCGGCTAATCCGAAACGGATGGCATTGCCGTGAGGTGTAAAGTTGGCATCGCTCACATTGATGTCCGGAGGCTCCACCGCGATTCCCATCTCGCGGCACTCGTTGATGTATTTCACTACATCGTCGGTATTGCCGGTGACTGAAGTCAGGAGCGCAGCCATGAATTCGAAGGGATAACGCGTCTTCAAATACGCAGTGTGGTAGGCCAACAGCGCATAAGCAGCGGAATGTGATTTATTAAATCCGTAGCCGGCGAACTGCGCCATCAGATCGAAAATCCTTTCGATTTTCTTGGGCGGAAATCCGCGCTGCACCGCGCCACTGACAAAGCGTTCCCGTTGCGCCGCCATTTCCGATGCAATCTTCTTGCCCATGGCGCGGCGAAGCAGATCAGCTTCTCCCAGCGAATAGCCCGCCAGCCGATTGGCAATCTGCATGACTTGCTCCTGGTAGACGATGACGCCCAGGGTTTCCTGCAGCATCTCCTTCAATTCAGGAAGCTCGTATTCGATCTTCTTACGCCCATGCTTGCGGTCGATGAAATCGTCGATCATTCCGCCTTGAATTGGCCCCGGACGATAGAGTGCGTTCAACGCGGTGAGGTCTTCAATGGAATTCGGCTGGTAGCGGCGCAGCACATCGCGCATTCCGTGCGATTCAAACTGGAAAACCCCGGACGTCAGTCCCCTATAGAACACCATTTCATAGGTCTCTTTGTCCTCCAGCGGAATACTTTCCAGCGCGATGCTTTCACCCCGCGTCTGCGCGATCAGTTTTAGGGTGTCGTCCAAAATTGTGAGCGTAGTCAACCCGAGGAAGTCCATCTTCAGCAGGCCCAGCTTTTCAATAGCGAGCATGTCAAAGGCGGTTACGATTTCAGCATTCTTGGTTTTGTGCAGTGGAACCAGATCGGTAAGCGGGCGCGGCGATATAACCACCCCTGCCGCGTGTACTCCGGCATTCCGCACCAGTCCCTCCAGCTTTTTCGCGGTGTCGATGAGCTGTCGGATCTGGCCGTCTTTCTCGTACGCCTCCTGCAGCTGCGCCGAATCATGGACCGCCTGCTCGATCTTGATGTTAAGTTGGTTGGGCACCATCTTGGCGATGCGGTCCACGTCGCTGTACGGGATATCCATGGCGCGGCCTACATCTTTAATCGCCGCCTTGGCCGCCATGGTGCCGAAGGTGATAATTTGCGCGACATTTTCCCGCCCATACGTCCGGGTCACATAGTCGATGACCTCGCCGCGGCGATTCATACAGAAGTCAATGTCAATGTCAGGCATGGAAACGCGTTCGGGATTAAGGAACCGCTCAAACAGTAGCTCGTGCTGCAAGGGATCAAGGTCGGTGATCCCCATTGAATACGAGACCAGAGAGCCTGCCGCCGATCCCCTACCCGGTCCCACTGGAATTTCTTTCTCTTTGGCATAGCGAATGAAGTCCCAGACAATCAGGAAATATCCTGAAAACTGCATTTGCTGGATAATGCCCAGCTCGCGCGCTAGACGTTGCTCGTACTCCGCAATGCTGTGCTTCAGGCGTCCTGCTCGTTCAAGCCCACGGACTGACTCCATCCGCCTCGCGAAACCTTCGCGGGTGACATGTTCAAAATAGCTGTCCAACGTGAATCCATGCGGCACGTCGAAATGCGGGAATGGATTGCTCACTTTCTCCAGACGCATGTTGCAGCGTTCAGCAATTGCCAGTGTCCGTGACAGCACGTCGGGTGAGTCTTTGAAGACGCGGGCCATCTCCTCATGACTTTTCACGAAGAATTGTGTGCCCTCGAACTTCATCCGATTGGTGTCCTGGATGGACTTCCCAGTCTGTATGCATAGCATTACGTCCTGAGCATGAGCATCGTCTTCGCACAGATAATGGCTGTCATTAGTAGCTACCAGCGGCAGCCCAAGATCCTTTTCCAGACGGAACAGATCGGAGTGGATCCGGTGCTCCATCTCCAGCCCCTGATCCTGTATTTCGAGATAAAAGTTTCCCCTGCCAAACATGTCCCCGAATCCAGCCGCCGCTTCGCGCGCCGCCTCGTACTTCCCTTCCATGAGACGTTCAGCCACTTCGCCTTTCAAGCAGCCTGAAAGACCGATCAGCCCTCGCGAATGTTCTGCCAGAAATTTCTTGCTCACCCGCGGCTTGTAGTAGAAGCCGTGCAGCGATGCCTCGGATGTAATCTTGACCAGATTGCGATAGCCCTCCTCGTTTTCCGCCAGCACCAGAAGATGGTTATAGGTGTCGTTGTCAGGAGGCGTGCGCTCAATGTTGTGATCGTCTTTCTTGCAGATGTAAAGCTCGCAGCCGACGATTGGTTTGATCCCAGCTTTGTGGGCGGCATTTACGAAACTGACCGCGCCAAAAATATTGCCGTGGTCCGTCATGGCTACCGCCGGCATGCCCAGTTCTTTGACGCGATCGACAAGCTTCTCTACGTCACAGGCCCCGTCAAGCATCGAATAATCGGTGTGAAGATGGAGGTGGACAAATTGGGACATGATTGGGTCGATTCTTTTTACGCTGACCTCATTTTATCGGCTGCCGGGCTGTGCGTAACGCCGCCAATTGGTGCATATCTCTTCTGGCCACGGCTGCACCGAGCTAAAAGAGGTAAGACTAACTTTCTGGAACTTGTTTTAGTTATGCGTCGCTAATGCGCTGGCAAGCGGAATTCCACTCCGCGTTCATCATTCAATTTGCTGGTGGCTGGAACATCGAGTTCGGCTAATGGTATTTTTCTCGCCCGCCTCTCGCTGAAGATCCACAGCGTCGGCCCGACGATGGCGTAGTTCTTCACTTCCGCAATGTGTTTGTCGCGGAATACCAGTACCGTGGGACGAAGCGGCTCCGTATTCTGGGCTTGCAATTGCGGTGGGGGAGACGGGCTCTGGCGGTTCGCTTGCTCGTCCCGCAAGCGCTCAACTTCCTCAGTGAGCCGATCTACTTCGCGCACGAGTTCGCGTTGTTGATCGTAAGCCGCGGCCGAATCATTAGCTGTATAAGACTGACTGATAACTGGATACGGGTAACCGCCATAAACTACTGGCACAAAGAAGGGCTGCGTAAAGAAAAAGGAAGACCGGAAAAAGCGGCGCTGAAAAAAGAATGGGTTCGAAGTGAAAAAAACATTGAACCTTGGATTGTGGCCGAACGCAAGCCCCCCGCCGACAAACACCGGCCTGCGGGCAGCAAAGCCGGATCTAACTGGGGGACCCATAACCCGCGGACCGGAGCGCATCTGCGCCCACACGGGCGGCACGTTTAACGCCAGGACGAACGTCGCGATAAATGCTAAGCGACGCATGTAAACATTATAGCTCCGGAGCGCGGGAGCGTAACCACGAATCATTTCTAAGATTTTCTGGAAGTTTGAGACTCGCCTGGAACTCCTGGCCGCGCCTATTTCCGCTTCTTCTTCTTGTTCGCCTTGCCTGTGTGCTTTTTTGGCTTGTTGGCCTTACTTGCCAGCTTCTTGCGATCTTTGCCCGGTTTTGCGGATTCCAGTTTCGGAGCTGCCTTCTGCGCTGGTGGCGGTGGAACAGTGGCTGCGCTCTTCCCTTTCTTCTTGCCGCCCGTCGCAGCCGCAACCACGGTCGGGTTCGCCGTGCCCGCCGCGGCAGCCTTGGCAGCCCGTCCGCGCTTGGGTGGAGGTGGAGGGGGCGGCGGGGGTGGCGGCGCGAATGGTTTCAGGAATTTCAAGGTTTCGGTTCGCGAACGCAATTTGCCGTCCAGCAGCAGCATGAACACATCGCTCGCGATCTTCGGGTATTCAGGCAGTTGCGGCGTGATGTGCAACTCGGTCATTTCTGGCAGTGGAATCTTCTGCTGCACTTGCCGCCACTTAGTGAAAAAGTTCTTTATCTTTTGTACGACTGCCTGTTGTCGTGCGGTCACTGAGAGGAATAACACCATCTCGGGTCGCGCTTCCGATAATAGTTTCCAAGTGCGCGACGGAGTCGCCGCTTCCTTCCCGCTCAACCTCTTGGCCAGTTGCTTGGCATCTTCCTCAAGCTGCCGCCATCCCTCAACCAGATCTTTGCGCGGAATCCGCTTGCGCATGTCGGTGATATCTTTGTCGGCCAGGCGTGCCGTGAGAAAGTGCATGACGGCCGGCGAGGGATCGGGTGTGTAGCCGAGTTCGTTCATTTGCTGGCGCATTTTCATCAACTGGCTCAACCCCGCGCTGTCCACCTTGGCGGTTGTCCAGTGCGGGTTCAGCACCTTCAACCAGCCTTCCTTCTCCAGCACGCGGACAATGTGGAGCGGGTCCTCTTCGTACGCGAGCTGCTCGATCTCCGACCCGATTCCCTTGTCCGTGATGTACTCGATGTATTTGTTTTCCTTAGCAGACTCGAAGCGTTGCTGAGTCCGTTCCTCAAGCGGCCAATGGAAACGCGCCGCAAAACGGCTGGCGCGAATCAGGCGAGACGGATCCTCCACGAAGGCGTAGTTGTGCAGCACGCGGAGCAACTTGGCCTCAATATCGGCCGCACCATTGAAGGGGTCCATTAATAGACCCCGCGAGCCGGGGTTTAGCGATAACGCCATGGCGTTGATGGTGAAGTCGCGACGCCGCAAGTCTTCAATAATTGTGGCCGGAGAGATGGCAGGCGGCTTACCTGCTTTCTCATATCGCTCGGTACGAGCCATGCTGATTTCCGCGCGCACGTTTCCCGGCAAAACCAGGTGAAGCGCCTTGACATCATCGTCGGCGTACCCAACCCTGGCACCGGCGCGCTCCAGTTCTTTTTGCAAGCGCAGCGGATTACCCTGCACGGTGAAATCAAGATCGCGGATCTGAAACCCACTGATGATGTCGCGGATGGCGCCGCCGGTGAGGTAAACGTTCATCCCGGCAGCCCGGGCAACCTCTTGAACCAGGGTGACGCCCTTTTGCTGGTCCGGCGTCAGCCGGATTTCCATGGTGTAGATGTAATCGGCCATGCGTTTCTAAAAGTGACGCCCCTTGGCCCGCGGAACCGCACCTATCCACAGGATTTCCACAGGCTTCTGCCGAGGAAAATCCGCGGCTGCAGCCACCCCGATGTAAGTGACTCTATACAGTGGGCTTAGACTTCCTGCGATGGGTTGCGGCAAGCTACAGAAAATAACACAACGTTTACATTTTGGCTACAGGGAACGCGCAGGCCACCTGCTTTGCCCTGAAAAGTGCGAGAATCCGGACATGCGACCATGCCAACTGTTGGTCCCGCTTTGGCTTTGAAAACGAATCCATGCCCTCAACTCACAAGAAAGTGATTGTCCGCAAGATGGACCGGGATTCTGTGTCCGGGTACGTAGCTCCCTCTAACTATGTACATGAAGGTAAGCTTGAACTACTGAACACAGCTGGCAACGTGGTCGCGATCGACCTCAAGGACATCAAGGGCGTTTACTTCGTGCGCGAATTCAGCGACTCCGAATCGCTCACTCGAAAAACTTTCACCAGCCGCCCGCGCACCGAGGGTCTGTGGGTGCGTTTGAAATTCAAAGACAATGAGGTCCTCGAAGGCATGATGCCCAACGACCTTACTCAGGCGATTACTGAGGGCTTTCTGATCAATCCACCTGACCTGCGATCCAATACCCAGCGAATCTTCGTTCCTCGCAGCGCGCTTGCGTCCCTAAGTGTGCTGGCGGTAATTGGTGGCACCCACCGTCGGCGTAAAACTGCTGCCGATGTGCGCCAGGTGCCATTGTTCGGGGAATAAGCTGATCGTTCTGTCTCCGCTCTTGTCTGCTCATCATAGCTCTGGCAGATGTAGAATGCCTGCTGCTCCGGAGTCCCCTAGATTCAGGACCCCGGATGAGGAGGATAGCCATGGCAACAGACATCAGGGACATCTCTCGTCGCGTATTCGAAGAAATATGGAACAACAAGAATCTCAATGCTGCCGATGAAGTCATTGCAAGCGACTACGTGCACCACGACGCTCAGTCCCCACCCGTTCCCGATGGAATCGACGGATACAAAGAATTTGTCAGCCATTACCTGAATGCATTTCCGGACCTCCGCTTGACAATTGAAGATCAGATTTCGGATGGACAAACAATTGTGAGTCGCTGGACAGCTACCGGCACGCATAACGGAGACCTGCCTGGTATACCCCGACCCGGCCGGCGTTTTTCAGTTACTGGAATGACCATTGCGCGGATAAGAAACGGAAAATTCGTTGAGAGCTGGGGCAATTGGGACACTCGGAAACCTGGATTACCAGCTTAACACCTGCAATTTGAAAGTCAGACTAGTGCCAGGCGGGAGTTGCACCGTCAACGTGTTCTTCAGTCCCCTGGCTACCGGCAGTATCGGCATGCGCACCGGCAACCTGGTCATAGTGGAGAACGTAAATAACAACATCGTCAGGCAAGTCGTTCCTCTGACCGGCAATGCGATTGGAACGCCTAACCTGGTTCTGTCTCCCGCTGGACTTACGTCCCTCTTTGGAGCGGGCGCGGTTCAGCAGTTCAACCTGAGCAACACAGGCACAGGCCCGGTGACTATCACGACTTGGGGCAGCACGGGCGACTTTAACATCAGCAACATTTTCACAACCTGCGGAAACCCGATCCCCGCTGGCGCCAGTTGCAACGCGTTTGTTAGTTTCAACCCAAACGCTGTGAGATTGCGACAGGCTCACTTGTTCGTTCTGTCCAACACCAATAACACGAACAGTTTCCAGTCCATGACACTGACGGGTTTTGGAACTCCTTAAGGTCGGTCGGGTCTTGCCCGGCTTTAAGTTACTGCTTTCAACCAACACGGCCTTCGGATTTACTTCCGAAGGCCGTTGTTTCATCCGGTGCGCTCCGGATGCCGTCGGTGCGGATGCACCGGTTACCACCGTAACCGCGCGAATGTCCGTGCTACCACTAAGATTGCTCTGTGGACGTACGTCTAACGGCGCGCGAACAATGGTGGATTCTGCTTACGTGGGTCGTTGTGTGTCTAAGTGCCCTCCTGTCACTGCTATTGCCTCGCAGTTATCTTTTGATGGCGCTAGGGGACATTGCCCAATGCATTTTGCTGCTCTCGGCGGTGCTCGCCCTTCGTGCCAACATAAGCACGACTGAACGGCG
>QIAP01000212.1 GCA_003225075.1 Acidobacteriota bacterium
TCCTTTTCGTTCAGCATCGCGTAATTACCGGCCGAAAGGTCGTAGTCGCCTTCAGCGCTGCCATCTTTAGCAGTTCTCCTGAGGTATCCCGTATATCCTTCTTTCTTGAAGATTCCCATGAGTTCATTGGCACGCGCTTCGTGACCCCGCAAACGTTCGATTTTGACCCACTGCTCCATTGCCGTTTTGTAGTTCCCCAGTTGCTCATGGCTGTGGCCGAGAACTGCTAGAGATTGAGGATTGTTTGGATCGATCTCCAGTGTCTTGTTAGCTTGTTCGATGGCATGGGTGTACTCACGTGCTAAGAAATATTCATCCGCGAGGGCAAAGTTGTTCAGCGGTGAAAGTGGATCAAGTTCGACGGCCCTGCGACACTCAGCTAGTCCCTGCTGAGTGCGACCCCTGCTGGTTTGAATCCAGCAATGCACTTCGTGGGCATAAGCAGAATTGGGATCAAGGGTCAGAGCTTTCCGAATCTCTTCCTCTGCTTCCGGGAAATTCCAGAAATAATTGAAATCGAGATTGGCTAACGCAGCGTGAGCCTCTGGATTATTGTTATCGAGTTCCAATGCTCGGCGTGCCGCGGACCGCGCTTTGTCCATCAGCTCCGTGCCAGAGACATAGCCCTCGTAACCCTGAATCGCGTAAACGTCTACCAATCCAGCATACGCAGCCGCGTAGCCGGGGTCTTTGGCAACCGCCTGGTCGAAGAATTCTGCTGCTGCCTTCAAATCTTCCAGTGTCCATCTTTGGTAGCGATACCGTCCCTTCAGGTACAACCGATATGCATCAGCGTCTTTCGTCCCGACTTGTGCTACGTGCTCCCGTTCACTCCCGGTTAGCTGCGGCCGCAGTTGGCTGGCAATGTCACGGGTTATGGCGGCTTGCAGCAACGAGGCATCATTGGCGCTGCGTGTGTATCGTTCGCCCCACAGTTGCACCCCGGTTACAACGTTGACCAACTCGGTTTCGACATTGATTTCATTGCCATGAATTACCACGCGCCCCGTCATTACCGCATCGACATGCAGGTCACTGCCTACTCCCTGGGGATCATCCTGTCGGGTCCTATAGTGAGCCACCGTGCTACGAGCCATCACTTGGAGATTCGGAAGCCGAGAGAGTGAATTAGTGATCTCCTCGGAGATACCTTCCCCGAGGTAGTCCATTTCGGAATCGTTACTTCCATTCGCAAACGGAAGCACGGCTATCGAGTGGATCGGCGTCGCATCAGAAGCGCGGGAGTGCAGGGAGCGCCATACGAGGGATGCAACGCCGACCAGTACGACTGCTGCCACGCTGGCGACTACTCCCCAGAGCCTTCGGCGTGAATGTACCTGCGTCCCGCCCGATGTTGCAGTAGCCGTGCCCTTTCCGCTCTCCGTGTCGCGTTTGAGCCGCTTAAGGTCAGCCCTGATGTCGGATGCGTGCTGATACCGAACATCACGATCTTTCTCTAATGCCTTGTTGATGATCTCTTCCAGCTTCGGCGCGGTGTCAGGGTTTATTCGAACTGGCGAAACAGGTGCTCGATTCAAGATCGAATCAAACGTCGCGCCTGTCGTGTCGCCCCGGAATGGAAGCATTCCTGTACACATCTCATACAGAACCGCACCGAACGAGAACAGGTCTGTACGACTATCGAGTTCTTTGCCACGCACTTGCTCCGGCGACATATAGGCGACGGTTCCCAGTGCACTGCCGGGGCTGGTGAGGTGCTCTTCGGAATCGATGGTCGGGGCGCTCATCGCCACGTTTTTCGGCGTGAGAGGAACCTTCGCCAGCCCAAAATCGAGAATCTTCGCCTGACCTCGATTCGTTACGAAGATGTTTGCTGGCTTGATGTCGCGGTGGATGATGCCCTTCGAGTGTGCGGCGTCGAGAGCGTCGGCGATCTGCATGCCCAGGTTGAGCACCCTCTCGATCTCCAGCGGCCTGCCATTTATCACGTGCCGGAGCGTCTGGCCCTCCATCAGCTCCATAGCGATGAAGGCTCGCTCCTGAACCTCATCAATCTCGTAAATCGTACAGATGTTCGGGTGGTTTAGAGAAGATGCAGCTTTGGCTTCCCGCTGGAAACGGCCGAGGGCTTGCAGATCGTTGGCGAGTTCCTCGGGAAGAAATTTGAGGGCGACGTGACGCCCCAGCTTCAGGTCTTCGGCCTCGTAGACCACACCCATGCCCCCACGGCCGATTCTGCTGAGGATGCGGTAGTGCGAAATAGTCTGTCCCACAGGTTCGGAGGTAGTAGCCACTGGCTAGACATGTTAGGTGGGGCATTGAGCGAAGGTCAATCGAAACGCGGCGGCGCGAATCCCGACGCGGCCACGCGATCGACAGATCGCCTTGGTGTCAGTGCCCATCGGGTCCGTCGGGATCGTACGGGCGGATCGATCGGAGGCGGTTACAGTCTGCAGTGATGCGATCCATAAGGCGATAATTCCCGGATGGTCGGCAAACCTTACCTTGGGATTACTTCAGGGTAGCTCGTGACTCGGGCGCAATCGCCCACCGAGACTGAACTGCCGTACGAAGGTGAAGATGTACTCGAATGGACCTCTCGGTCGTGCGTCAGGGAAGCGCAGTCTTGCGCTCCGTTGGTTAGCGCCTTCGTCTGAGTAAAGCGGGACCGCAATGCGAGCCTTGCACTTGCTCCGGCGCAAACCAGTGCTTTTGGCGAAAAGCGTTCATTCCGAATTGCTCTGTTTCCGGTGCTCCAAAAAGCGCTGCTGGCACGCAATACCTAATGAGCGTATTTCGGCAAACGCTGTCGTGCCGCGAACTTTGGCCAACAGAGGATCTATCTCCATCTGCGGATAAGCACAGTAGTTTTGTGAGATGGCCCGGCGCAAGGCGGGGTAGGCAAGATCAGGTTGACCGCAAAGCGAGTACCATCCCGCGAGATAGTATGTTGAAAACGCGTCGTGCCCTGCCATCAATCCCGAACCCAACTGTTGCGCCGCAACGGCTTCTCCTGCTGTGGGCGTACGGTGCGCTAGGCAGGGCTCCAGCAGTTGCCGGCCGTACAGGTAAACTGTTCCCGAGAGCGACTTCAGGTTCTCAAGTGCCGCATCGTACTTGCCTTCGCGGAGAAGGATGTCGACTTCGCCGTTTGTTTGGTATTCCGTGCCCGATTGTAGCAGCAGGTAATCGCGGGCGCGGTCATATTTATTCAAGGCCATAAAGACATAGGCGCACGAGGCCAAGTCCTTAGTCCCTGCATCGAGGGACCGAGTCTTCTCGCATTCGTTGGCAGCCTCGTCCAGAAGACCCGCATACCAGAGCACATAGGAGTGCACCAGAT
>QIAP01000213.1 GCA_003225075.1 Acidobacteriota bacterium
CTTTTGCCCGACTCGGAGCATAATAGCGAACATCCAGCCAGAAGCCATTGCTCTGTACGTTGAGCGAAAAGCCTGAGCTTGTTGAAAGGGTCCCGCCATGCCCTTCACAGTGCTCTGTGTCGATGATGATGTTTATTACCTGCGTGCACGAATTGCGATTTTAGAACAACAAGGCTACAAGACCTTGAGCGCTAAGAACGGTGCTAAAGCGCTGATGCTCTTGCGAACCAACAAGCATATTGGACTCGTTGTTCTCGACTATCAGATGCCGAACATGACCGGCGCAGAACTAGCGAAGAGGATCAGACATCTTCGACCCGCGCTTCCGATAATGATGGTTTCTGGCGAGATGTCCAGTGGGCAGGGCTTGGACTGCGTGGATGCTTTTCTAGAGAAGGGCTGGCCAAGCGATTACTTTATGGCCATAGTGGGAACATTGGTTAAAAACGTGAGTTCGCAGCGGAGCAGATGAGTTTGAGAAGTGGTTTCTTCACCTCTGGTGCCACAGTGTATTAATGTGATGTGGCTGACAAACATCTCCACAAATCACAAATAGATTTTAGGAAATCCGATGGGCCGGTGGTGTAACGAAACATGGCGGGATTTTCCTGCTTCGGCACTAATCCCAGATACGGTCCCACATCTCGGCTCTTCACGAATCGTTCCGGATTCTCCAAGGTCAATACGTAGGCCAGCGCCGTGATCGGCCCCACCCCTTTCACCTGCCGCAGTAATGCCGTATGCCCATACTTCTCTCTGCCCAGCTCTTCAATCTTCTCGTCATACCCCTGAATGCAATCACTCAGCGCCGCCGTCAAACCCACCAGCGGCAGCAGCGCGTCACGTATCTCGGCGGGAACTGCCTCCTTTACCCTTTGTGCAAAGCTCGGGCTGGAACACTTGGGGAGCCGTGTCCCCATACTTTTTACCAAGCCTCGCGTGGCGTTGATGAGCTCCGTCCGCGCCGCTACCAACGCATCGCGGGCACGTAGCATCACCAGGTCCTGCCGCACTTACTGCGGTGCTGCATCGGGTGCAACGATTGCGGATCCACGCGTCCCAATCGGGCCAACTTGTTCGCAATCGATCCGATCATTCTTACGCTTGCGCCGCTTCGACCCCTCCATTAACCGGGGGTTAGCCACCAGCACTTCGTGCCCGTAACTGCAGATGACTTCCCGTACCCACGCCGATTGTGTCCCCACCTCCAGAACCACACGCGCCGCATTCAATGCCTCAAAGAATTCTGCAACATCCTGCTTCGTCGTCCGCAACTGTCCTTCCGCCAGCGTCTCCCCCTCCAGACCCAAAATGCAGTACTGGCTCCATTGATCGCCCAGATCCACTCCCACCGTTAGACAATCGAGATTTGCGAGCGAAAGACTCCGACTAGAGTTTGCATTGTCACTCACCTATGAAGTGCCGACATTCAAACCGCTGGAATTAAGATGCGGGAAACGGGCGAGAGGTAATCGAGAGCGATGTAATGTCACCCGCTAGTTTCGATTTGCGAGTTCCACTGTTTGCGACGGAGAGAGCCGATGCCTGGTCCATTATCAGATTTTCCGGTCAACTAACCAACATGCTTTGGGCGGTCGGGTGAGAGGAAGCAGCATTCATGTGGCTCGTGCGGAAAGGGTTTATTCACATTCGCCTCCGGAATCAGGACTCTATTTGAAGGCGATGAGAGCACGATTGCGACGTGGACTTTGGCATCGCCAAATTTCTTCCTATCGCCACCCAGCAGCTGACAGTGGATACGGCGCCCGGTGCTGTGCTGGGCACTCTTCGCTACATGTCGCCTGAGCAGTGGCGCGGGGATGATGCGCGCCCCGCGTGGGACCTCTGGGCGCTGGCTGTCGTAACTTACGAAATGCTGACTGGTGCCTACCCGTTTGAGGGCAGGTCTCCGGCAGATTGGTTCGGCAACGGGCTGGTGGCAAGGTTTACCCCCGTGGCCACGCATCTGCCGGAAGCTCCCCAACATTGGCAGGCGCTGTTCGCCAGCGCGTTTGCGCACGAACCTGCTCGACGTCCGCAGTCCGTGGAAATATTATTGTCTGAATTGCACGCCGCCTTGAGCTAGCCCTCAATCCTTTGAGCGCCCGTTACAACGAACCGTGCTTCGAGGCCTCGGATTTTGGGCACGTGGTGATTCGCGTTCAGGTAACTGATGTTGAAACATCGCCATTTCACCAGCAATCTGTGTCACTGATGTCATAACGACGTCGGCCTCACAACGGACCGAGTAGACTTTGCGGTGTCCAACCAAAAAGGCTCGGGACGAAGGAGGCCGAGATGAAGATTGTAGGTTGCGATCTACATGCAAGACAACAAAGCATTGCCATGGTGGACACGGAAACCGGCGAGTTCACCGAGAAAACACTTTGCCACGAGGGGAATGCCGTACGAGCGTTTTACGCATCCCTGGAAGGTCCAGTGGTGGTAGGCATCGAAGCCACTGGCGCGATGCAGTGGTTCTTGGAGTTGCTGGACGAGTTGGGCATCGAGGGTCGGGTAGGACATCCGGCGAAGATCCGAGCGCAAGAAACGCGGAAGCAGAAGCATGATCGGCGGGACGCACGCTTGCTGTTGCAGTTGCTCAGTGAGGATCGCTTTCCGGAGATTTGGATGCCCTCGACCGAACAGCGGGACCTGCGAACCTTGCTGCGAGATCGAGATCAGTGGGTGAGGATGCGAACCCGAGTGCAGCACACGTTGCAAGCGATCGCACTCAATCACGCCCTGCGGCAAGGCCGTGCCCTGTGGAGTGCAACTGGGCAGACCGCACTGGAGGCCTTGCCTCTACCACCCTATACCCGTCAAAGACGAGATGAACTACTCGCTTTGTACGCACAACTGCAGAAGCGGATCCAAGAGCTGAACAAAGAAGTAGAAGCTCAGGCTCGACAAAGGCCACAGGCGCGCCGACTGCTGACGCACCCGGGCGTAGGTCCAGTGACGGCTTTGGCCACCGATGTGTTTCTCGGGGACCCGAGCCGCTTTGCCACCGGCAACCAGGTGGCCAGCTATATCGGGATGATCCCGTCTGAGCGCACCAGCGGGAAGCGGCAACGATTAGGGAAGATGAGCAAGCAGGGCAACGCACTGCTGCGCTATCTGTGGACAGAAGCGGCCATGTCTACAGTGCGGAAAGACCCGGAACTGCAACGCTTCTATCGGCGCAAGCTCATCCAGAAAGGAATGGGCAAAGCCAGGATCGCCGCGGCCCGCAAACTGGGGATCCGGCTGTGGATCATGATGCGCGATCAGATTGATTACCAGGAGTTCTGCCGCCGCGGAAAGTTGCGGCAGACGGGGGAAACCCATGCGGGGATGCCTGCTTAAACAACAGTGGTCCTGCCCAGGCAGTGACCGGGTCAACTGAATAGGCCACCCGCCTCCCCATAGGAAGGGGAGTTTGCATAACACATCATGATCGAGCGTGACCGAAGAGATGTCTGGTGGGCTACGCCACCACAATGATGAGTAAACGGGCCGAGCCATGCGGTTGGACACAAATCGTCGAAGCGAAGTCATTACTCTCTTGAAAGGGACCAGTGCGTATGCGCTGTAGAGAAACGTGTGTCCAAACTTACAAAAACCAAAAGCCGGGTGACGTAACTTTGATTGTGTAAAAA